>JAGQXA010000305.1 GCA_020436865.1 Saprospiraceae bacterium
CCCTCATTTCCGCTGCCCGATCTGGTACCTCCACTGCTCCTCCCCGTCGGCATTGAAGACGCGGATGCTCAGCAGGCGCCGGCCGTAAGGGCCGCTCACTTCGAGCACGGCGAAATTGTGTTGGTAAAGCAGCGTGCCTTCGACCCGCAGACTGTTAACGTCGCCGTCGACCGGGGTGGCTACGCCAGCGGTGAAGGGCGAAACGGTCAGGTCGTAGTACTCCAGCCCACCCTCGGTGACCAGCAGGCTCAGTTCGGTGCGGTGGCGGTCGCCGGTCAGGAAGACCACGTTGCGGAGGTTCTCTTCTTCGAGGCGGCGCAACAGGTAGGCTCGTTCTTCTTCGAAGTGCTTGATGTAGTTCTCGAAACGGGGAGAATCGTTGAGCAACTGGTTACCCAGAGCGACGAACTTGAAGTTGGCCCGGCTGGCCACCAGGGCGTCGATTAGCCATTCGAGTTGTTGCTGGCCGAGCATGGTGCGGTCGCCGGTGACGCGCTCGTTCGGCGAGCGGAACCAGCGGTCGTCGAGCAGGAAGAAATCGCAATCGGCCCACTGGAACATGGTCGTGATGCCCGCTCCGGGCTCCAGCCCATAGGTCGGGTTGCCCCAGAATAGCTTAAAGGCATCCAGGGTCTGATCCTTGTGCACGAAGCTGCGATCGGAATTGTCGGGGCCGTAATCGTGATCGTCCCACACGGCATAGTGATGGGTCGAGGCCAGCAAGGGCTGCAGCTCGGGCAAGGAGCGCGTGTGCGTGTAGCGGTGCAGAATGCCGGTGCGCGAGTACCAGTCGACCTCGCGCAGGTAGACGTTGTCGCCCAGCCACAGCATCATATCCGGTTGCTGCTGATAGATAGCCGAGAAGATCTGGTGATCCGAACCGTAGGGTTGCCCCGGGCGGTCGAAGGCCGTTTCGTTGACGTAGTTGCAGCTGCCCATGGCGAAGCGGAAGGTGGGCGGGTCGGTCCGCCACTGCCAGAGTTCCTGGGTCTGGAAGGTCGTCGGATAGGGCAGTTCCAGCGCCGTTCCGTTGACGAGCACCTGGTAGTCGTACCGGGCGCCCGGCTCGACCTCGTCGGCGATCAGGTGTGCCGTAAAGGCCTCTTCTTTGGTAGTCTGCACGGCCGCCGTGAGCCGGCGTGCGGCCGGATCTTCCTGCGGCCAATAGGCGATCTGCACTTCGGCAGCCGTTGTGGTTTGTACCCACAGCATCACCTCCTTCATTTCGGAATAGCCGAGCATGGGGCCCGATCGGAGGAGCGACTCTTGCGCCGGCAAGACGGTGGCCATGAGCAGCGTAAGTCCCAGCCAGCCAAAGAATAGTTTTTTCATGATGCGTTCGGTTTGGTCGCAAACTAGGGATCTTTGCTTTAATTCCCTAGCGGCCGGAACGCTTTAAGCGTTCCGACCGCTATATATTATCTTTGCCGCATGAACCGCCTTGCACTCCCGGCCGGGCTGGCCGTTTTCGCCCTGCTTTGCTATTTTCCGCTTTTTCTGCATCTGGACTCGCTGCCGTTGCGGCTGTGGGACGAAGCCCGCCGGGCCGTCAACGCGCTTGAGATGGTCGAGAACGGTCAATGGCTGGTCACCCACTATGGCGGGAAACCGGAAATGTGGGGCACCAAGCCACCTTTGCTGATCTGGTGCCAGGCACTGGCGATGAAGGCCTTCGGTTTCAACGAACTGGCCGTCCGCCTCCCGTCGGCACTGGCAGCCTTGGCCACGGTCGTCGCGCTGGTGCTGTTCAGCCACCGCGTCCTACGGCGCCCATGGGTCGGAATTTTCGGCTCGCTGGTGCTTCTGACAACCCGGGGATACGTTACGGCTCACGGCGCCCGAAGCGGTGATTTCGATGCCTTGCTAACGCTGTTCCTGACCGTTTTTCTGCTTTCGGGCTTCGCCTTTTTGCACTCGGAAGGCCGGAGCCGGTATCGATGGCTCTGGCTGGCAAGTGCCGCCTTGGCTTTCGGCGGACTGACCAAGGGCGTCGCCGGATTTTTCTTTGTGCCGGGCCTCGTAGTCTATGCCTGGTATCGACAACAGATCCCAAAGGTCCTGACCGATCGCCGTGTTTGGCTGGCGGCGATCCTGCCATTGCTGGTGGTGGCTACCTTCTACCTGCTCCGGGAGTGGCAGAATCCGGGCTATCTGACAACTGTTTGGAGCAATGAATTGGGCGGCCGCTACCTGGCGAGCCAGGAAGGGCATCGGCATCAATGGAACTTCTACTTTCGCATGCTGGCACGCGATCGCTTCCTGCCGTGGCTCTATTGGCTACCTCTCGGCTTGCTGTTGGGGTGGCTCGCCGGGCGCCGTTGGAAAGACTTCACCGTCTTGCTGGGGCTAAATGCCCTACTGTTCCTGACGATCCTCTCCTTTGCCCAAACCCGCATCATTTGGTACATGGCGCCGGTTTACCCGAGCCTGGCGCTGCTTTGCGGACTAGCCTTCGACCAGTTGCTCAGGACCAGCCGGGCCCGGCTGGCGCCGCATGCCGGCGGATTAGCGATCTACGTTCTGTTCGGGCTGGCGGTGATCGGACCGCCCTATTGGCATACCGTACAAAGGGTGATGACGGAAAAGCTGCCGGCCTGGGATTGGGAAGTCTTGAAATATCGCGATTTCATGAGGCGGAGTTCCGATGTGCGCGAATATCTCGTCTTGCACTCGCGCTACAACGCCCATGTCCGCTTCTACGAAAAGGTGTACAATCGAGACGGGTATCAGATCCGTTCTCAGCCATTGACCGACTTCTACGAGCAGGAGTTCACCGTCGGGGAAGGCCCGCTCGAGCTTTCGCAAGGCCAGCGGGTGATGGTTTGTGAAAAGTCGGCGCGAAGGGCCTTGCAACAAGTGTACCGCACCGACACTCTCCGCCAGTGGGATACCTGCCTGCTATTGACCGTAGAGGATAGGAAATGAGGCGCCGGCCTACTGCACCACGATCATCCGTCCGCCATGAATCCGCTCTCCACGCCATTCCAGATAGTACATGCCGGGCGGCAGATCGGCAAGCGACAGCTCTGTCTGGGTTTGACCCGGCGGTACCTCTAGCTGTCGTACCGGCAGGCCCCTGCCGTCGTACAGGGCCAGGGTCAGGACGGAACCCGACCATTCGCTCCAATGCACGAGCACCTGGCCGCTGGCCGGATTCGGCTGTACCAGGAGGTCGATCTGCCTATCGGCCGGCTCCCAGGTGTCGACCAGAGGCGTGCATTCTACGCCGAGGTCCTGGCAGAAGGTCCGGGTGGCCAGAGTACAATCGAGCACGTAGGGATTGGGCTTGCCGTCCTGGTACTGCCCGATGAGAAAGGTGCGCTCCCATTCCAGTTCATCGACCGGATCGACCAGATGCCAGCCGCAAAGCGTGAGGCGCTGGCTTTCGAAAAAGCTGGAGTTGGCCGCGTCGGCCTCGGTCTTATACATCGTGTAGAAATAGAATACCGCCCGGGCCACGTTGCCCTTGTGATCTTCCCGCGGCTCGAAGAACACGTTGTGCTGCACTTCGCTGTAAGCGTCGATATTTTGCGCCGGCGGTCCGCTCAGGGTCTGATCGAGGTAGAACCATTCGTCAGCCTGCGCATCGGGCACTTCGCCGAAAGGCAGACTTCCCCGCGCGGTATTGGCCTCGACCCGGCTCGGATGCAGATGGTGCATGTCGGTCAGCGGCAGCCCCAACCCCGCGCCCATCGATTTGGGGAAAGTGTGTTCGAGATTGATGTCTTGGTCGAAGGCCGCTTCCGAAGGATCGGCCGATGGATCGAGATAGATCGTGTAGCCCGTATACACACAGCGCAAACTATCGCCAACTTTGTAGATGTGGCCGTAGAGCGTATCCTTCGAATCGTTGGAACTCAGCGTCGTTTGCGTCTTGTAGGCATCCACCACCTGATCGAGTAACTCAGGCCCCTCCAGGTCGGGAAATACCGGTATGTGCCCCTGCGCCAGCACCGCCTGGCCAGACAGCAGCGAAAAGATGATCCACCAAAACCGATCCATGGGTCATTTGTTTTTAGGAAAGCAAAGGTAGGGGTTTTTCCGCCGGGGCCTGTCGATCCGGTTGCGGAAATGCAAAAACGTCTTACCTTTAGTGAGATGAAAGAGGAAAGTAGAAAGAGGAAAGATGCTCTACGATAACCACGGACGCCAGATAAGCTATCTCCGGTTGGCGGTTACCGACCGGTGCAACCTGCGCTGCTTCTACTGCATGCCGGAGGAAGGCATCCGTTATGTCGATCGCGAGGACCTGATGTCGTACGAGGAAATGGAGCGCATCGCGCGTTTGCTGGCGCCACTGGGCGTCGACAAGCTGCGGATCACCGGAGGGGAGCCTTTCGTTCGCAAGGACATCCTGGAGTTCTTCGAACGGCTCAGCCGGATCGAGGGCCTGAAAAAGATCAACCTGACCACCAACGGCACGCTGACGGCCGGTCATGTGCAGGACCTGCAACGGCTGGGGATCCATTCGGTGAACCTCAGCCTCGACACACTCGATCGAGAGCGTTTTCTGCAGATCACCCGCCGCGATGCGTTCGACAAGGTCATGACCACGCTCGACGAATTGCTCGGGCACGGCATTCCCACCAAGATCAACGCCGTGGTCATGGAGGGGAAGAACATCGACGACCTCGTGCCGATGGTCGAGCTGACGCGGCGCCATCCGGTCGACGTACGCTTCATCGAAGAAATGCCGTTCAACGGACAAGGGGCGCACTACGCCCATCTGGCCTGGGATCATCGCCGCATCCTGGCCCATCTGCAGGAACATTTTCCGGCGATCGCCAAGGTCCCCGATCCGCCTTTTTCTACCTCGCGCAACTATCGGGTACCCGGTTTCCTGGGCTCGGTCGGCATCATTGCAGCCTACAGCCGTACCTTTTGCGGCAGCTGTAACCGCATCCGTATTACGCCGCAAGGAATGCTGAAAACCTGCCTGTACGACGACGGGGTGTTCAACGTGCGCGACCTCATCCGCCACGGAGCCTCCGACGAACAACTGCGCGCCGCTTTCCTCGATGCCCTCGCCAACCGCGCCCGCGACGGCTTCGAAGCGGAAAACCGCCGCCGCCCCGTGCAGGAGTCGATGTCGACCATCGGCGGATAAAATATATGTTAGCGGTCGGACCGCTCGGGCGGTCCGACCGCTAATTTCCCGAAAAAATTCTTAGCTTAGGGCGGCGGAGTTCGAACGATCCGGAAACTAAGTCACATGAAGAAGGTGAGCCCCAAACAGGTACTTAATCTCGTAGCCGACGACAAGCTGGAAAAGGCCATTCAGGAATTATTGGTGTTTTTCGGCGACCATACCGACGTCAACCAGCGCAAGGATGCGCGCGAATATTTCAGCGATCTGGTCTTGCTGTCCGGGCGCCTCAAAAACGTCAACCAGCAATCGAGCCTGGGCATTCTCGACTCGCGGGAAGCCCTGCTGGAAAAGAACAACCTCAATTACGCTTTTATTCAGCTCGTCAACCGCATTCCCGACAACCTGTGGAACCCGTTGGAGGATACCATCCCCGGCCCCTCCGGCCAGGTGGTGAACGATCTGCTCTTCTACGAGGATTTCAACGACAATCGCAATAATTGGGCGGTATCGGAGGAGACGGTCGAGTGGGGCCAAAGCGACGCGGTGCTGCACATCCGGAACGGGCAGTACATCTTCGAGCACAACCGGACCAACGGCTCCTGGTTCACCTGGATAAGCAAGAAGCTCAATGCCGAGCACAATTACTCGATCGAGACCAACGTGACCTACCTCGGCGGTACCGACAACAACGGCTTCGGGCTTACCTTCGGAATGAAGAACACCGACAACTGCTACACCTTTGTGATCAGCGCCAACGGATATTTTCACTTCGGCGGCTTCATCAACGGCGAGTGGAAAGACATCCACGACTGGACCAGTAGCCCCCACATCAATCAGGGGGTGTTGCCCAACCACCTGAAGGTGGAAAAGAATTCCAAGGGGCTCCAGTTCCTGATCAACAATAACCTGGTCTACACGCATCCCTTCCTCCCCTTGTTCGGCGAACATATCGGGTTTACCATTTTCTGGAACATCAAGGTGGCCTTCAACGACCTGATGATCAAGAATTGGCGGTAACGGGCTTTCGCGCCGTGCAAAAAAACGCTATGTTTGTAAGGGATCGCACGATCCGCTAACCCGCTAATTTCCCTACCCATGCAAGCCGGAAAACAACTTTTCGACGCGATCTACGCCCGCTTGTTCGAGCAGGATCGACTCGTCGAACTGGGACTGATGATGAATGCGCCCGCCCTGACCTACCGGGGTCGCGCATTTGCCTTCCTGACCAAAGACGACCGCATGGTCTTCCGGCTGGAGGATTACCGGCCCGAACCGGATTCGGTCCGGATGCAACCAACGGCCCTGGCCGGCTGGTTTGCGGTATCGCCTTACGAAAGCCACCACTGGGAAAGCCTGGTCTGGAAATCGCTGGAACTGGTGCGCGACCATCTCGGATAAGGCACGCGCCGACTTCCCCCCCGACAACCTTCGGTCCGGCTTTGGCGTTAGCAGGTGGGTTTGCTATCTTTTCTTCAAAATACTCGACATGAACAGCCCCGTACCTTCCCTGCAGGTTCAAAAACCCCGGATCGATCGGATCTTCCAGATGCAGTTCGATTTTCAGTACGAGTTGGCGCGCCGTACCGCCCGCGAGCGGCTGGCGCGCCTCGATCGCTTCGAACAGGTGCTGCTGCGGTATCGCGAGGAGATCAAGGAAGCCATGCGGCTCGACTTCGGCAAACATCCTTTTGAGGTCGATATGACCGAGCTGTTCGTGATCACCCACGAGATCCGGCAGTATCGCCGCTCGCTGCGCCGTTGGCTCAAGCCCCAACCGGCCGGCACCCCGCTCCACCTCCTGGGTTCGCGTTCGCACATCCTCTACGAGCCCAAAGGACTGGTGTTGATCATGTCGCCCTGGAATTTCCCGATCAACCTCACTTTCGCGCCGATGGTCTCGGCTATCGCAGCCGGCAATTGCGTGATCCTCAAACCGTCCGAAGTGTCCAGGCACAGCAGCGCCGTCATGGAGAAGATCGTGGCCGAAGCCTTCGAAGAGCGGGAGGTGGCGCTGATCCAGGGCGACGTCCAGGTAGCCCAGGCCCTGCTCGAAAAACCCTTCAACCACATCTTCTTTACCGGCTCGACCGAAGTAGGGAAGAAGATCATGGCCGCCGCCTCGCAACACCTGGCGTCGGTGACCCTCGAACTGGGCGGCAAGTCGCCCACCATCGTCGATGCCGGCGCCAACCTCCGGCAGGCCGCCCGGCGCATCGCTATGGCCAAGTTCGCCAACGTCGGCCAAATGTGCATTTCGCCCGATCACGTGTTCGTGCACCGGCGCGTCAAAGACGCCTTCCTGAGCGAACTTGTCGGACAGATCGAATCCTGCTACGGCAAACAGGCAGAACTCGAACCCTCGTACGCCCGGATCGTGTCGCCCGCCCATTTCCGCCGGCTCGACGAATTGCTGCAGGAAGCGCGGAAACTGGGAGCGAAAATAACCTACGGCGGACGCACAGAGGCCGGGCAAAAGTTCATCGAACCCACCTTGGTCACGGAGGTGCCCCCGCAAGCGGGCCTGATGAAGGAGGAGATCTTCGGCCCGATCCTGCCCATCCTGACCTTCGACCGCATCGACGAACCCATCGCTTTCATCCGGCAGGGCGCCAAACCCCTGGCCTTGTACATCTACAGCCGCAACCGCCGCCACATTCGCACCATCCTCGCCGAAACCCGCGCCGGCACCACGGCCGTCAACAACAGCGCCGTGCATTTCTACAACACCCAGCTGCCCTTCGGCGGCTCTAACGCGAGCGGCATCGGCAATGCCCACGGGCTGTTCTCCTTCTTCGAATTCACCAATCCACGGGCCGTGTACGATCAGAAATGGCCGTCGGGACTCGATCTGCTGCGGGCCCCGTACGGGAAATGGCGTCAAAAAATGGCCGACATCGCCTTGCGGTGGCTTTAAACTCCAACCGATCGTGCTGACGCCGCAACAGATCCGCCAGGCGGCCCCCGATGGCGCCACCTTCGACAAAGCCGTCAAGCTTGCCACCACCCGCAAGTGGCTCGACCTGGAAGGGCGTTCCGGCCGTATTTGGGGCCGCTGCAAGAGCTCGAAAGCCACCTACTTCCAGGTCGTGGCCGACCTCAAGCGGCAAGCCTACCGCTGTAATTGCGCTTACGCAAAATGGCCCTGCCCCCACATCCTGGCCTTACTCCTCCTCCATCTTGAACAATCGGAGGCCTTTCGGCAAACGGAGGAAGAGCCCGATTGGGCGACCCGGCTCGGCGCACAATTGCTGACCGAAGCCCCTCAGGCCACCGATGCCGATCTGGAAAGGCAACAGCTCCAGCGGCAAAAGACCCGCGAAAAGCGCTTCTCCTGGATGGACGCCGGCTTCGGCGAACTGGAAACCTGGCTGGAAGACGCAGTAGGGCAGGGACTGGCCGCCCTGGCCGAAAAGCCCCGGGAATACTGGGAGCAGATCGCAGCCCGGATGGTCGACGCCAAATTGCCCGGCGTGGCGCGCCGCTTGCGGGCCATCCCTTCGACGATCATGGGCCCCGATGGCTGGCACGAAGTCCTGCTCGGCGAACTGGGCGAACTCTACCTGCTCCTGCAGGGTTTCCGCCAGCTCGAAGAACTCCCCGAGGGGCTGCAGAGCGATCTGCTCACCGTCGCCGGCGTCAACCTCAAGAAGAGCGAACTCGAAGACCTGCCCGGCGTTCAGGACGAGTGGCTGGTCGTGGGCGTGACTGCGGGCGCCGAAGATAACCTGCAGTTTCGGCGAACCTGGCTACAGGGCCAGGCCCACGATCAACTAGCCCTGTTGCTCGACTTTGCCTGGGGCGATAGCAGTTTTGAACGCGACTGGCGCCTGGGCCAGTGGTGGGAAGCCGAACTGGTGTTCTATCCCTCCGCCGCTCCTCAGCGGGCCCTGTTGCGCTCGGCTGCCGAAGCGGAAGCAGGCTACGTCGACCCCCTCGGTTTTCCCGATCTGCCGGCCTTTGCCGGCGCCTATGCCGATGGTCTGGCCGCCAATCCGTGGCTGTTGCGCTTCCCGGCCTGGCTGCGCGAGGTCGTTCCTCTGCAACAGGACGGCCAATGGCTGATCGTCGATCCCAACCGGTACCAACTACCGCTGCAACTCCCGGAAACTTCTGCCTGGCGTTTGCTCGCGCTGAGCGGCGGCCGGCCCCTGCACCTCTTCGGCGAGTGGAACGGACAGGTGTTCAGCCCGCTGTCTGCCGCTGTCGACGGTCAACTCTTTGGACTCTGACAAGCCACCTTCCCTTCCTTTATTCAGTCTTTCTCCCCAGCGAAGATGTTAAAAACAGATCCTTCTACGAAGATTATCGTAGCCACGCTTGACATTACGAAGTTTTTCGTATATCATTGCAGTACGAAATTTCTCGTAGAAAGATCAATCGTTAAGCTTTATGTCCAAACATCTCATTCCCAGGCCTACGGATGCCGAATTGGAGATCCTGCAGGTCTTATGGCAGCGAGGTCCGAGTACCGTCCGCGAGGTGAACGAGGTATTGAGTGA
>JAGQXA010000033.1 GCA_020436865.1 Saprospiraceae bacterium
TCCATGATGGACTCGTGCACCCAATCCTTGCCGAAATGCACGCGCGGGCTGCGTTCGCGCAGGTGCTCATGGGTGGCGCGGGTATCGAGCGCCTGTTGGAAAAGAGCGATGCGCGTTTCGTGCCACAGCCTCCGGCCGAACACGATGGGCGAATTGGCGGCAATGGCCATGACCGGCGCCGCGAGGGCCTGCGCGATGTTGTACATCTTGACGAAATCTTTCGGCGCTACCTGCAGATGCACCTGAAAGCTCGTGTTGCAAGCCTCCAGCAGGGGAGAGGTGTGGCGGATGAGCAGTTCGTCGATGCCGGTCAGCCGAAGTTCGTAGGCGGCGCCGAAGAGCTGCTCGTTGATGGCCTCCATGAGGGCGAAGTAGCGCTTCTTGGGCGTCAGGTTGTGCATTTCGAGATCGAACTTGCGCAAGGTCGGCAGGATGCCGGTCAGGAAGAGGTCGGCGTCGAAACTCTTGAGCTTTTCGCGAATGCGGGTGAGGTTCTGGAGGTTCTCTTCTTCCAGCTTTCGCAGGCAGTCGCCTTCGAATGTCCGCGGTTCGAGGTTCGTTTCCAGATTGAAGCGCGCCAACTCCGTTTCCACCCAGGGGTACTCCTCCATGGTTTCGAGGGCCTCCATGGCAATGGGAGCAGGTTTGAACGTCTTGAGGTCGACCAGGCACATTTCCTGTTCGGCGCCGATGCGGGTCACGTCGCTTTCAAACCAGTTGTTTTCGAGCATATGTTCCAAGGCCTTGACGTCCTTTAGGAGATAGCGCACGAATTGCTGCATCTGCTCCTGGTTTTGCACCAGGGATACCTTCTGTTCACCCATGGATCTGTGTTTTGCTGATATGAACCAAGATAGGGATATTTTTGAAGATTGGAATACTTTTACGGACCCCCTGCGTTTAATAGAAAAACCGGCCGTTTTATGAAGCAGATCCTCCTCCTAGTCGCCGTTCTGGCTACCCTCAGTTGCAATAAGCTCGACAAGGGCGTCCTTTTTTCGTGGCCCATTCCTCAACTGGAGTTTACGATCCCGGCCGGTTTGAACATTGCTCAGGCCTACTACTTCAATCTGGAGAACGTACCCACCAATGCCCTCGGCCTGCTGTCGACCTACAGCGTCGACAGTTCGCAAGTGCAGTCGATCACGCCGGCGACGGCCCGCATCACCTCTATTTTCGGGAATGTCAGCTACGATTTTCTCTTCGAAGTGTCGATCATGTTATGCGAACCCGGCGATTCGAGCCCCAATTGTGGGTACGAGATCTTCTACCGCGTGCCGATCCCGGAAGGCACAGGGGCTTTCCTCGACCTGATCCCCAATCAGAACGACATCAAGGACCTTCTGCTGCAGGAAACCGTGAATATTCAGGTGAAGCTTGCGCAGTTGCGCGCACCCAGCCCGCAGTTCGTAGAGAGCCGGATGGAGCTGACGTTTAATGTCAAGTAGAAAGAGGAAAGTAGAAAGAGTAAAGAAGTTCGGTCAGACCGCTACAAGCGATCCGACCGATATTTTTCTTACACGAAACGTTCCAGATACGGGCCCACCAGCGCCTGCAGGGTGGCGGTAGCCAGGGCCGAGGCTTCCGTATAGTTCATTCCTTTGTTCATGTAGTAGTCTTCGAGCAGCACGGCCGATTGGTAGTACATCAGCCTGAAGGAGGCGCCGATCTCGGCGAGGAGCGGATCTCGTGCCGACCAGGAGCGCAGACTATCCATCAGGCGGGTGGCCCAGGCCTGGGCTTGCTGTTTTTCGGCATCGGCCAGGGCCGCCGGCGAATTGTAGTAGCGGCTTTGCATCGACTGAGCTGCCGTGAGTGAAGCCTCAGCCGGCGTTTTTCCGGCGTTCATGTCTTTCGCCATGCTGACCAGCACTTTGATCTCCTCCCATTCCATGAAGCCCGATCCGCAGAGTTCGGTCCGGTAATTCGAATTCAGCGTGACACCGGAGTTATAGGCCGTTTGTGCTTCCTCCGGATAGCGTTGCAGCAGCCAGCAGGGAACGGCCGGGCTGCCGCTGGCGCCGGCATGCAGGA
>JAGQXA010001019.1 GCA_020436865.1 Saprospiraceae bacterium
AGGAGCAGGTCTTTGTGTCCGTCGCCATCGACATCTTCGACGGCCAGGCCGTACATGGGCGAAAACTGGGCGGCGGTCGGCAGGGCCTGCACGCTGAAGGTGCCGTCGCCGTTGTTGGCGAAGTAGGACGTGGCCATGTCGTAGGCTTTCAGTTCGACCGTTTGCTCCAGTTCTTCCGGCGAGAAAATGTCGGTGATAGTCTGTTCCTTATAGTTCTCGTACTTGAGGTACTTCTTCTTGAGGTGCGGCATTTGGGTTACGAGATCGTGCCGCAGGGCAAAGGGATAGGAATTTCCGTCTTCGTAGTAACAGAGCACCTGTTCGACGGTGCCATTGCGGTCGAAGTCGTTGATGTACAGGGTGAGCGGCCCTTCCTTGGAAGCGACGAAGCGGGAATTGAGCCCGTGGTTGCCCCCGACGAGGTCGAGGTCGCCGTCGCCGTCGAAGTCGGCCGCTTCGATGCAGTTCCACCAACCGTTGGTTTTGCCCAGGCCGGCTTCGGCGGTCACATCGGTCAGGCGGCCGCCGTCGTTGCGGAACACGGTCACCGGCATCCACTCGCCGACGGCGATCAGGTCGCTATCGCCATCGCCGTCGTAATCCAGCCAGCGCGCGTCGGTGGTCATTCCCAGGTTCTTCAGTCCGGGCGCCAATTCTTCTGCCCGGTCGGTGAAGTTTCCGGCGCCGTCGTTTTCCAGCAGATAGCTGTCGACCGGCAAGCCGTAGTAGCGCGGGCGCAAACGACCTCCCACGAAAAGGTCGAGGTCGCCGTCGCCGTCAAGATCCGCAGCCCGCACGCAGGAGGTGCTGGCATATTTGCCGGAAGGCAGTATCTGCGGGCTAAGGGTGAAATGGCCCCGGCCGTCGTTGAGGTAGAGGCGGTCCTTGAGGGCTGCGGAGGCGGTAGAGAATTCATTGCCGCCGCTGGACACGTAGAGGTCCAGATCGCCGTCGCCGTCGGCATCGAAGAAGAGGCTCTCGAGGTCTTCGCAGATCTGATCCTCGGCCAGCAGTTCTTCGTTGGTGGAAGTAAAGCGGCCGTCGCGTTCCTGCCGGAACAACTTGCCCGGACTACCGCTGGCGCCGCCGACAAAAAAATCCGTCAGGCCGTCGCCGTTGATGTCGCCCGTACTCACCTTGGGGCCCATCGTCGAAAGCATCTGGTAGAGGAGGCGATCGCGGTCGAAATCGATGAAGCGGTTTTCCTGATGGCGGTAGTCGAGCGGCAGCTCGGCCGTGATCTCGCGAAAGCGCAAATGGTCCGGCCGGCCCTGCAAGCCATGGGTCTGATCGTTGGCCTCCGCCTGCGAGAGCGCTAGCAGCTGATCGGCTTTCACTTGTTGTAGCCGGGTGGCGCGCCCATTCGGCCATTCGACGAGCAGACTGTCGATCGCCGCCGCATCGCCCAGGCCGAAGTGCAGAGGATAATCCATCGACGACTGGAATCCGCGCATCGGCATGTGCTCCTGATAGAGCTGATGGCCGTCGACAAAGAGGGTCACCTTAGCGCCGAGCGCTTGCGTATTGCCGTCCTGACCGGTCAGTTTCAGGCGCAGGTAGTGGCGGTCGGGAAACCTCTCGGTGGCTTGCGAGCGGTAGAGGAAGAGGTCCATGTTGACGTTGTTGACCACCAGGTCGAGATCGCCGTCGCCATCGAGGTCGCCATAGGCGGAGCCGTTGGAAAAGCTGGGCTGAGCCAGCCCCCAGGCCGGCGCTTCGTTGGAGAACGACAGGTCGCCGTGGTTGCGGAAGGCGTAATTCGGCAGGGGGTTCGAGGGAATGGCGTCGATCAGTTTCTTGTAGTCGACCTTGCCTCCTTCCACGATCGATTTGATCGTTTCCTCGTTGGAAATGAACTGGATATAGTCCTGGTTGGTGAGGTCCTGATAGATCCCGTTGGCCACGAAGATGTCTTTCCAGCCATCGAGGTCCATGTCCAGGAACAAGGCGCCCCAGCTCCAGTCGGTGGCGTGCACACCGGCCAGCCGGCCGATGTCGCTGAAGGTCTCGTCGCCATTGTTCAGCTGGAGCATGTTGCGGGTAAACTGGTGGTAATAGTCGTTCGACAGGTTGTACTGGTAGCGGTCCCAATTCTCGAAGGTGGTCGAGGTTTTGAGGCGGGCGTCCTTCTCCGGCAGCATTTCGGTGACGAAGAGTTCCGGGTAGCCGTCGTTGTTGATGTCGCCCATATCGGCGCCCATGGAGGCGGCGCTGATGGAGCGCATTTGGTTGGTCAGGTCTTCGCGGAAGGTGCCGTCGCCGTTGTTCATGTAGATGTAGTCGCGTTCGAAGAAGTCGTTCGACACGTAAATGTCCTGCCAGCCGTCGCGATCGAGGTCGCCCACGGTCACGCCCAGGCCGAAGCCGATGATACTTCCGTAAATGCCGGCCGCTTCGCTGACGTCGACGAAGTGGCCACCGTCGTTGCGGAAGAGCTTGTCGCCGCCGACCGGATCGCGTTTGGGACGTTCATTCTTGCGAAGGTTGAAGCTGCCGATGGCCTGATACGAGTTGTTGAGCAGGTAGCAATCCAGGTCGCCGTCGCGATCGTAGTCGAAAAAGGCGGCGTGGGTGGAAAACCCCGGATCGGCCAGGCCGAAGGCTTCGGCCTGTTCGGAGAAGGTGCCGTCGCCGTTGTTGATGAACAGTTCGTTTTGCTTGTTGTCGCCGGCCACATCGCCCGAGTTGCAAACGTAGATGTCCAGCAGGCCGTCGGCGTTGACATCCGCCATACTCACGCCCGTCGACCAGGCGCGGGTACCGCCGACGCCGGCCGTTTCGGTCACATCCTCGAAGCGGAAGTCGCCCTTGTTGAGGTAGAGGTGATTGGACTTCATGTTAGCCGTCAGGTAGATGTCGGGAAGACCGTCCTGATTGACATCGCCGATGGCCACGCCTCCGCCGTTGTAAAAATTGCGATAGGTATAGATATTGAAGTCGCGATCGTATTCCAGCTGGTTGGAGAAATCGACCCCGCTGTACGAGGAGGGTACCAGGGTGAAGAGCTCGGCGGAATTCGGCAGAGGGTGGTCCGATCCATTCTGGCAACCGAGCCAGGCCATGGTCAATACGAGTAAGGTCCAATTATTCTTCATCTTCTTCCGGTTTGACGGTGGGGTCGACCAACAGGTCGGTAAAGACGACCTCCACCTCGCGGTCATTGAGTTTGGATAGGGCGATCTGACGATTGCCGTCTACTTTATAATAGGTCAGCTTCCCGGTCGAATCGGGAAATGGAAGGAAGTCTCCTTCGTATTTGGTCTGATAGTACGCAAGCAGGTCGACGAGCAGGCTGTCGGCCCACAGGTTGCGGTTCCAGGGCGCCCAGGCGGAATATTCGTAGATGACGGGCATCTGGTAGATCTTGTTGTCGTAAAAGCCCGGGAAAAAGCGCATGACAGCCTGTTGCTTCAACTCGTTTTTCATGATGTGCTGCACCGACAAACCGCCCGGCCCCTGCGTTATCAGCTGCCGGTGGTTGAGTTGCAGGCAATGGTCGAAGAAATCTTTCGACGGCATTCCCAAATAGATCCCAAAGAACAGGCTGTCGACGCGAACGCCCTTGGCCAGTTCGCGGGCGACCATCTGCTGGTAGCGGTCTTCTTTCGCGCAGGCCAGGATCGCCATCGCGATCACCAGGGTCCAGCCTGCTTTCATCCAAATGCCTGACGCTTTCATACCTCTTGTTTCGCAAAATTTGGTTCAGTATTCGAATATCAGGGCCGTGTCGTTGTTGCGCGCCACGACCACCAATTTACGCCCTCGATAGGGAATGCTCTGTAAACTCCGGATCTCGCCCACGACCCGGAAGCCCGATTCCCGGGCCGGCACCGCTGTAAAGCCGCCTTTCCCGTCGCCGAGCAACAACAGGCCGTAACCGGCATCGTACTTGCCGACTTCCGGTTTGGCGCGGTAGAAGTTTCCTCCCAGGAGGATATCCATCGTCCCGTCGCCGTCGAAATCGTCGGCTAAGATCGCATAGACCGG
>JAGQXA010000306.1 GCA_020436865.1 Saprospiraceae bacterium
CAGGCCCGTTTCGGGGAAGAAAAAACCGACAACACCCCCCATCTTTTCCAGATCGGCGGGATGCCGGTCGAGTGCTATTTTTCGCCCTCGGATGGAGCGGAAGCGGTGGTGCTGGATGCTCTCGAGAGCGCCGACGAATCGATCGAAGCCGCGTTGCTGATCCTGACCCGCAACGATCTGGCAGTGGCGATGAAAGACGCGCACTTCGCCGGCAAGCGGGTGCGGGCGATCATCGAGCAGACCGATAGCCCCGGCTCCGATTTTCAGTTCCTGCAGAGCCAGGGAGTACTGGTGCAGGATCATCCGGAGTTCGGGCAGTTCCACCACAAGTACGGCATTGTCGATGCCAATTTCCCCGACCTGCAGCCGGTGGTCGTGACGGGTTCTTACAACTGGACCCAGGCGGCGAGCACGGTAAACGATGAGGCCTTGCTCGTGTTTCGCGATGCCGGAATGGCCAACCTGTTCCTGCAGGAATTCGAAGCCCGCTGGTCGGAAGTGACCTCTGTCTATGAACGCGACTTTCCGGGAACCTTGGGGCGCGTATTTCCCAATCCGGCTACCGACCGGTGCCGGATCGAGCTATCGACCGAACGGGAAGGTGAATGGCGCTGGCGGCTGGTCGACCTGCTGGGCCGCACGATCGCAGCGGAAAAAGCGACCCTTCCGGCTGGCGACCATCAATTGGAGGTGCGTTGGGCCGGAGCGGCGCCAGGCCTGTACTGGTTGGAACTGTCGGCAGCAGGTGGCCGCCTCTGCCGCCCCCTGGCGATCGTGCGCTAGAGTTTCGCCAGCGCTTCGCGGGCCTTTATGGCCGGTTTGAACTCCGGATCGGCCTCTTTCCAGATATCCAGAGCGGTTTCCAGCGACTGGCGGGCCAGTTCGTTCTTACCGATATCGCGATAGCTCAGGCCCAGCTGAAAGTGCATCGAGGGCTCATACGGGTTGTTCTTCAGTCCGTTGGTCAGCATGTCGATGGCTTTTTCCGCGTTGCCGGCGAGGCGATAGTTCTCGCCCAATTCGATCGCTGCGATGTCGATCTGGGTGCCGATCGAGTTGAAGAAGGTCTCGAACAGACGCGTCGACTCGACGTAGTTACCATTGACCTTGGCCTGGTAGGCCCTGACCATGGTCATCATGGTGGCTCCGCCAAAGGCTTCCACGATCTTTTCGCATTTGGCCATGGAACTGTTCAGGAGCAGCCGGTCTTCGGTGGCGATGTAGTAGTTGATATCGGCTGCGCAGGTCAGCAGGCCGGTCTGATCGGGATACTCCCGAAAATACTGGTCTAGCTTCTCCCGGATGACCAGTTCGCGCCCGATGTCGTAGTATACCCGGATAATGCCGTAGGAGATCATCTCCATACCGATCTCGAAGGGCGTTTGGTATTGTTTCATCAAGCGCCAGCGCCGATCGAGAGCCTGAATGGCCAAATCTCCCTGGCCGCGTTGATAGTGGTAATTGAGCAGGTTGTTGAGCACTGCGGAAGAGTCTTTTAAGGAGCGGGCCCGGCGGAGGCTTTCCTCATAGAGGCGTTCGGTCTCTGCAAAGTCGCCCTGTTGGTAGGCTACCTCGGCGAGTTTGCCGAGTATCGCATGATCGTTGGGTTTGAGCAGGTTGATCTTGGAAAAATGCTCCTTGGCCTTCTCGAAATCCCCTTGCCGGAGGTAGATGTCGCCCAGGGCCGAGGTTTCCTGGGCCCGGTTCGGAAATTCCCGGCTGAACTCTTCGTAGTATTCGATGGCCTCCTCGTTCTTTCCCTGCACCGAGGCGATCTGGGCCAGCAGCAGCAGCATGCGGCTGGAATGGCCCGCTTTCATGGCATCCTGGCTGATTTCCCGCGCTTTGTCGAAATCGGAGCGCGCCAGGTACAGGTTAACCAGCCCTTCGTAAGGCTGATAGGTGCTCGGATACAACTGCCGCCACATTTCGAGCAGGGCGATGGCCTTATCCATTTGCATATTCGCCGTATAGTAAGTGTAGCGGATCAGGAACTGCTGCCGTTCGGGCAGGGCTTCCGAGCGTTCGAGCGCGGTTTCGAGGGCCTTTTGACCGTTTTCCTGATCGTTGAGGCGCAGGTGGGCCCGGCCCAGCTCCAGCCAGCCTTCGGCGAAGTTCGGATCCAACTGCACAGCCTGGGTGAGAGCTGCGATCCCTTTTGCCGGCTTGTTGCGGATGCGGGCATCGACGACCCCCTCCTGAAAGAGCTTTAGCGCGGCGAGGTCTTGCGTAAACAGGTTGGATGCCGGCAGGTCGATATAGCCGCTCGTTTCCACCTGGGTGTCGGGCAGGGAAAGCTCGTCGATATAAGCGACGGTGGCCAGGTCGACCAGGGCCATGAGTTCAGGATGGCGGAAGCTCTTGCGGAATCTCTCCTTGCCGTCGCGCGTTTGATAGACCACCAGTTCGAGGCTATAGTCGCTTTCCTGCTTCTGCAGGCTGAGCGTGAGGAATTCGTCGGAGTAGCCCTCTTCGGCCAATTGCTGTTGGACGGCTAGCGGCAGGTCGCTATCTACGGAATAGCCGTGATCTTCGTATTGCGGGAGGAGTTGGAAGGCCGACAGACTGTTCAGCCGGAGGTCTTGGTTGAGGTCGGCCCCTAATAGGTTCGACAAAGCGATGCGGGTCCAGTCGAGGGTGGAATCGCCGGTCTGATTGACGGCGGGAAAGACCGTTATCCGTTTGGTGAAGTCCTTTTTCGGCACAAACCGCTTGTATTCGTTGCCGGCCTCGTCGGTCACGGTGACCTGGGTAGACATCGCCTTCAGTTGTTGCCCGGAGAAGAGGAAGGCGATCAGCCCGATGGCCAGCAAGAGGTTGGTCGGCAAGAAGATCTTTTCCACCTTCTGCCAGCGGTCGCGGCCGGGCCGGCCATGGAAGTAGGTGACCAGCGCCACGCTGGGCAACATCGACAGAAGGAAGACCACCACCACGTCGACCCAGGCCGGCGACAGGGCGTAGCGGCCGACCAGCCACTCCATGAACTGCAGAATGCCCCAGCCGGCCACCAGGTAGGACAGGAAGAACTGGAAGAAACGACGTTCTCTGAGCTGGTCGATGAACGACCCGGAGGAGTTTTCCATCAGGATGCGATTTGAGCGGGAACAAATCTAGGGCCTACATTCCGATTTTGAAAATATCGCTTGCCTTTGTAACTATGCAGGGCCAAATTTGTTGCTTCGAGGAATAAGCAGTTGGAAAATGGAGACGAAGGTACGACCAGAACCTTTCCGGTTCAAGCAATTTGTCATACAGCAGGATCGCTGCCTGATGAAGGTAGGCACCGACGGAGTCTTGCTTGGCGCCTGGGCCGATGTGGCCGGGGCGGAGCGCATTCTCGACATCGGAACCGGCTCCGGTGTGATCGCCATCATGTTGGCCCAGCGCCGGCCGTCGGCGGTGGTGCACGGAGTGGAGATCGATGCCGAAAGTTGCGAGCAGGCCCGCGAGAATGTCCGAATCAGTCCGTGGGCGGATCGGCTGAGCATGGTCTGCGCTTCGGTGCAAACCTACGAGGGGAAAGAGGGCGCTTACGACCTGATCGTCAGTAATCCGCCGTTCTTTTCCGGCGGTACCTTTTCCGATAATCAGGACCGCACCAGCATTCGCCATACGACGAAACTTCCGCACGGCGATCTGCTGCAATCGGCCCGGCGGCTGCTGAGCCCGGCGGGGCGCTTTTGCGTGGTGCTGCCGCTGATCGAAGGCTTGCGCTTTCGCGAAATGGCGACCCAGTATCAACTGTACTGCACCCGTTTCCGGGCGGTTCGTTCGAAGGAGGAGAAACCGGTAGAGCGCCTGTTGCTGCAGTTCGAACGGCGCCCCAAAGAGATCGTAGAGGAACCCGAGTTGATCATTCAGTTCGACGGGATCAATGACTGGACGCCGGCTTATCGCGAGCTGACCGGCGACTTTTACCTGTACATGTAGCGGAACAGAGAAAGGGGATACGAAAAACGGGAAATTTGCCGATCGGCGAATTTCCCGTTTTTGCTTTGTTAAAGAGGTGCAACCTTTATGAAGCGCGTTCTTCTTCGATGATTTTTTTGGCAAGGTCCAGAATTCTCGTGTCTTTTAGACTGACGATCCCGCCGTTAGGGCCCGGCTGAACGTGTTTTCCGACCATCTCGTCGCCCTCCTCAAACTTGTTGGCGCCAAAGTAGTTGCGGACGGTCTGTTCGGAGATCTGAAGTTCTCTTGCGATCCGGCTGACGCTGCCGGTGGGCAAGCTGTGTTTGATGTCTCTCAATTCATTGAAGGTGATGTTCATAATGCCACAATTTTGATGAGTCAATAAAGAAAGGAACTTGCTGTATCCATGGGTAAGTTAGGGCTTTTCCAAAATAATTCAAAGAGCCTTCTGAAAAATTGTTCCACGCTTCCGGACGGCTGGTTCCACCCTCGTTTTACCTCCTCTCGCAGCCGAAAATATTGCCCTTAAGTATATAAAATTTTTATGAATATAATCGAAAAACGCTATCTTGACGCCTCCTCGCGGACGGAACTTCTTTCGTTCCCGAGGACATCTACCCAACCTGTGAGAAGGAGGTTTGCCGGCAACGGGAAGTCCTCCTTCTTTCGTTAATTGGGGGATTGGTTAATTGGTTTATTGGTTTATTGGTTTATTGGGGAATTGGGGAATTGGGTGGAATCCCCAATTAACCAATCCCCCAATTCCCCAATTAACTAATCAACCCCAAGTATCCCAGTTTATACAGATCGAACAGCCTAAGGTTCGGCCGTTTCGACCGAAAGTTGGATTCCATCGACCGGTGGAAGAGGCGATAGAGTAGGGCGGGCGCCCAGCCCAATCGCCAACGGCGGAGCCGCTGGTGTAGGTGGAGCAGGCGGGTCTCCAGCCGGGGATGGCGGCGGGCCAATTGGGCGAGGTTCTCGACGGCTCGTTTCGACTTTTCGATAAACTCGTCGGCCGGTTCCAGGTCGATATGCTCCAGGGGAGCGTCGATGTGCAGTACGGGAATGCCCCGCCGCTGCAGGTCGAATCCGAAAAGGGTGTCCTCGTGGCCGTACTGTTCGAGGCTCGGATCGAAGCGCACTTCTGCAAAAACGGACTTCGGAACCAGGAAGTGCGCCGAGCAGAAGGCGTGGTACGGAGCGCGGTTGCGCTCGGAGGCCGGTTTCTCTTCCCGCTGCCTGCCGTAGTACCAGCGGAAGAAAGCCTGCTCAGAAGGTGGGGCAGGGGCGTAGACCCGTTTTCCGACCACCACCTGTCGGTATTTGGCGGCCGCCAGATAAGCCTGGAGGAAGTCGGGCGTCACGACGCGGGAGTCGCAATCGAGAAACAACAGCCATTCGTATTTGGCCGCCAGGCCCAATTCGTTCCGGATCCGCGAGCGACCCAGGTTTTGGGGCATTTCGCGGTAAA
>JAGQXA010001020.1 GCA_020436865.1 Saprospiraceae bacterium
ATAATCAAACAACCACGCTCGATCCTTTTGCCAATGTGTATAACAGCCAGGAGCAAGACCTTCGCGACACGGCTCATCTTTCGATCGCTACCGACACCAACCGGGTCGAGCAGCAAACCTTCTCCGGCCCGGTACTCAAACCGGCGGATCCGGCGCCGATCCCTTCTGCGCCTTCGCCCGACCCCATCAGTTTTTTCACCGTTTTTGCGATCATCTTTCCGGCCTTCACGGGGATGACAGCGGGCGTGGGACTATCGGGCGACCTGGCCAAACCCAGTCGCTCTATTCCCTTGGGCACCCTGGCGGGCACGCTCACCGGTATGGCTGTGTATGTGCTGATCACCTACAAACTGGCGGTCAGCGCGTCGCCGATCGACCTGGCCAACACCAACCGGCTGGTGATGGCCGATATTGCCTGGCAGGGCTGGTGGATCATCCCACTCGGCCTGGCCGCCGCCACGGTTTCCTCTGCCCTGGGCTCCATCCTCGTGGCGCCCCGCACCCTGCAGGCCATCGCCCGCGATCAGGTGTTGCCTTCGTCGGGTATCAACTACTGGCTTTCGAGAGGGCGCGGCAAGAATGACGAACCGTACAATGCCACCTTGATCACGGTCGGCCTGGCTTTCATATTTGTCATGATGGGTGGACTGGATTCAGTGGCCAAGCTGATCTCCATGTTCTTCATGGTGACCTACGGCACGCTCAACCTGATCAGTTTCCTGCAGCATTTTGCCGCCGATCCCTCGTACCGACCGACCTTCAAGTCGCGCTGGGTCATCAGCCTTTTTGGAGCGCTGGCCTGTTTCGGACTGATGTTTTTCATGAACCCGGGTTATGCCTTCCTATCCATTCTGTTGATGATCTTCTTCTACGCCCTGGTACGGCGCTACAACCCCGAGAAGAAGAACCTGGCGATCATTTTCCAGGGTGTGATCTTCCAGTTAAGCCGCCAACTGCAGGTATTTCTGCAAAAAACGGAAAAGGAAAAGGCGCTCAGCTGGCGGCCTTCCGCGGTCTGTATTTCGGAGAATTCGTTCGAACGTCTGGCGGCATTCGACCTTTTGCGCTGGATCTCGCAGCGCTACGGTTTCGGCACCTACATACACAAGATCAACGGTTATCTTTCTAAAACCACCCATCAGGAGGCCAAACAAGCTCAGGTACGGTTGATCCGGATGGCCGAAGCCAGCCATAGCAACGTGTACATCGATACGCTGGTCAGCCCCTCCTATACCTCTGCGATCGCGCAGGTCATTCAATTGCCGGGCATTTCCGGCACCGACAACAACCTGCTGCTGCTCGAATTTTCCAAGCAGAACCCACTCAACCTGGAAGCCATTATCGACAATTTCAACCTGATCAAGTCGGTGGATTTCGATGTGATCATCCTGGGCAGCACGGAGCGGGGGTACGGCCTGAAAAAGAACATCCACATCTGGATCACGTCAAACGACTACGAAAACGCCAACCTGATGATCCTCCTGGGGTACATCATCCTGGGCCATCGCGAGTGGAAGGAGGGGCACATCAAGATCTTCGCCGTTTACCCCGACGAAACCTGCGACACGGAACGCGAGCGGCTGTTCATGCTCATCGAGGCAGGGCAGTTGCCCATTTCGCCAAACAACATCATCGTCATTCCGCGCAAGCACGATACCGACGTGCGGGCCATCATCAATGCAGAATCGAGAGATGCCGATCTGACGATCATCGGCATCCGGGGGGAGGCCTTAAAGCATGAAGGAACCACCGTATTCGAAGGCTACGAAGAGATCGGCAATACGATCTTCGTCAATGCGGCGGAACAGAAGCGGATCAAGTGATCACTATCCGCCGGCGCTAAACTCTAATCCCCATTTGTTGCATGAGCACCGTGGCGTTGAAGCTCTCGGTCACCCCGCGCCGCAAGCAGTAGTCGAACTGCAGTCGGCCATCGACGATCTCGACTTCCATACACCAATTCTCGATAGCGCCTTGCGCTTCGGCCTCCAGTTGTCCGAGTTCGATGTCGTGCGTAGCGATGATGCCGGCGCCTCCGCTACGCAGCAATTGCCAGATCAAGGCTTTCGCGCCGGCATGGCGATCGCGCGAGTTGGTGCCTTTGAGGATCTCGTCGAGCAGGAAGAACACGACGGGTTCCGACGCCGTGCGCGTTTCGACCGCCTCGATGATCATTTTCAAGCGCTTGAGTTCGGCATAAAAAGAGGAAGCGCTCTCGTGCAGGGCATCTTGCGTGCGCATGCTGGTGTAGATGGCTAATACGGGCAAACGCAAGGCCTCTGCGCAAACCACGCTGCCCGACAGGGCCAGCACGACATTGATCCCGAGCGTGCGCAGGAAGGTACTTTTTCCAGCCATGTTCGAACCGGTCACGAGCTTGAGATGTCCGGCCGTTGTACTGGAAAAATCGTTATCCACCCGCTGTTGCGGCAGAATGAGGGGGTGCCCCAGTTGCCGGGCTTCGAGGAGTGGCTTTTCCCAGATCTCCGGAAAGGCCCATTCCGGCTGATTGAAGTTCAGGGTCGCCAGGCTCTGCAGGGCTTCCGCTTCGGCCAGAGCGGCGAACCAGCCTTCCATTTCGTGGCCGTGGCGAAGCTTCCACTTTTCGAGCTGCCGCACCCACTGCAGGTCCCATAAACCCAGCAGATTGAGGAAAACGGCGAAGAAATTGTAGCGTACGTTGAGCTGCCCGATGATGTACGAAAGGCGCCCGATGGCCTGCGAAGCGCCATTGACCGGCTGACGGGCGGCGGGCGGCAGTTCTTCCAGATGGACGAACAGGCGTCCGTAGGTATGCAGGATATCTTCCGCCCGACTGGTTTCGCGATGAGTGCGGTTCACCTCATCCAGCGTTTGCCGAAGCAACAAGATGGCCGGCACGTAGAAGAGCAGCGCCGCATACCAGGGCAGAACGATGATCCACAGGATCAGTCCGGCGAGGCCCAGTAACGGCAGACCGACTAATGCCAGATTCATAGCGGCCCGGCCGGCAACGAAGGGTGGCCGGGCTAGCCATTGCCGCAGCGAATCGAGATGGTGGGGGTCGTCGTCGGTCTGCCAGCCGATTGCCTGGAAGTTCTGCCGCCAATCGATCTCATCGCTGAGTGTGGCGATCGCACGCTGGCGATCGGCAAGTTGTGCCGGCGACGCAGGAGCAGATAAAAAGGCAGCCAGTCGAGCCCTGCCGACGGAGGTTGACGTTCGATTGAGGAACTGAAATAGGGAATGGGGCCCGAACAGATCCAGGTCTAACGCATACGGATGTTCGGCATCCTGGAATTCTTTTCCGTCGGGAAAGGCCGACCAGTCGCCGGCCAGGGCTTCCGCTTCCCGCCGGTTCACCTCTGCCAGGCGCTCCTGGTGCCGGCGACGAGCCGCGATCCGTTCGTGATAGCCGACGAACAGGGCGAAGGCCAGCAAGAGGCCAAAACTCAGGATCGCTGCGTACCACCAGGCCCATTCCGTCCAGGCAAAGATGAGTAGTCCGGCGCCCAGAAGGAAGAATGCCAGCCGTAGCAAAGATCCCCGGTTATAGCTCCTTTCCAGGTGAGCGGCCGAAGTGGCAAACTGCCGTTGGCGATCGCGGTAAAGATCGGTGAGGTCGTGCATGTCGGCAAAGATACGCCCTTGTGCGGTTTGAGGAGTTCCTCTTATCTTTATTTGGCAAACCGTTATGTTTATGGATAAGTCATCGGCCTTGATCGCCGTCCTCCTCGCCCTGCTGCCGAGCGCTTGCCAGCGGGAAGAATTGCCGAGCCTGCCTACCGAACCTCCGGCGGCCCACTCGACCATATCGGTAATGGTCAGGCTATGTGATTTTTCGGAGGATCCTTTTTGCGAGGCCACGACGCCGATTGCCGGCGCGAACGTCAGGATCTTTGCCAGCGAAAAAGACCTGCAATTCGGCGAGCCGGTGCTCTTTCAAAAGACGACCGGCGGTGACGGGAACGCTCGTTTCGACCAACTGGAGGGCGGGCGGTATTATTACCTTGAAACTCAAGCCTCGCAAGGGATACAAGCCTCGATCGAGTCGACGCCCAACAACGGCATTGCCTACCACGAAGTGCTCTATTTCGAATAGCGGACCTATCCTTTCCACCAACTGATCAAGGTGCGGCGTTCGAACCAGATGAGGGCTCCTACCGCTCCGAGAAACAAAAGGGTATGCAGGCCCATTTTAGCCGCTAGTGCCCATAGGTCGGTCCAGTGCCCTAATTGAACCGACAGGAAATAAACACTAAGGACCACCGCCAGGTACAGCATCATGCGACCGAGCGGGTAATCGATCGGATAGAAACGTTGTCCCGTCCAGTAGCTGGCCAGTGCCATGAAGCCGTAACACCCCAGGGCGGCATAGGCCGCGCCGTAATATCCGAAAGCAGGGTTGGGCACCAGCCAGAAGTTGATCGCCAGGGTGATCGCCACTCCGATCACCGAAATATAGGCGCCGATCATGGTGCGATCCGCCAGCTTGTACCAGATCGAAAAATTGTAGTACAGGCCCAGAAAGAAATAGGCGACCAACAGGATAGACACGACCCCGATGCCCTCGCGCATATCGGGTCCGAGGAAAAATTTGATCACGTCCATATAGAGCATGATGCCGAGGAAAACCGCACTGCCGATCAGGGAAAAGGCCTGCCCTACCTGGGCATAGATCTCGCGTGAGTCGGATCGGCCGGCATGGCTAAAAAAGAAAGGCTCCGCCGCATAATTGAAGGCCTGAATAAAGAGGTTCATCAAAACGGCCAGCTTGGCGGCAGCGCTGTATATACCGGTCTGAGCGCGGTTTTCCTCCAGTGTGCCGGGGAGTAGGTTCTCCAGCA
>JAGQXA010001021.1 GCA_020436865.1 Saprospiraceae bacterium
TACAGGCCGGCATGTCGATCTGAAAGGTCAGTCCGCAGCTCTTGCCGTCTTCCACGGTCACGTTATACAGGCCCGGTTGCGGCACGCTGATCGACACATTGTCGCCGTGGGTGGCCGGGCCGCTGGTTACGGCCCCGGTCACCGCCGGATCGGCAGCCAGTTCGATGGTGATGTCGTAATTGCTATTATCCCACTCCGGCAGGCCGCCGGTTAGGTCGAAGCTACCCTGGCATTGCCCGCTGCCGGCCCCGGTTTGAATGTTGGCCGCATCGATGCCCGTGAGGTAAACGACCGGGATGGCCGCGTCGATATTGGCGTGCACACAGAGGCCGTTGTTCTCGTAGACCGCCTGGTAGATCGTGTTTGGACCGATCATGGTGACCGAAAGCGAGTCGAAGGTGATGGGCGTCCACCAGTAAAGTTGCGGTGCGCCCCCGTTAAAAACGTCGATCAGGTTGCCGTCGTTGAAGAAGAGGATATCGCCGTTGAGGTTGCCCTCCGTCGCGACGTAAAACAGGTCGAGCGGCGGCGGATTGTCAACCAGGCAAGGGTCGGCGCCGATCGTTACCTTGTCGGGCCCCGAAATGGTCGGCAGGCAATCGTAAAAGGCATAGCCGATCCCCGCCGGAGTACTTTGGTTGGGGTCGCCGTCCAGTACCGCATCGCCGTTGTGGATGATCTCCACTTCATCGCCCAGACACAAGTACATGGTATCGAGGTCAACGTCGTTGCTTTGGGCATTGATCGCGCCCAAAGAAACCGTTCCGGCGAAATTCTGTTGGCCGGGAGGACAGGCCAGCAGGTTGGTCTGGCCGTTCTGGCCGTCGGAGAGGATCGTTCTCGGCGTCTGGGCATTCGCGGTAGCGATCATGCCACACAGGCCGATCAGAAGAAAAGTAAACTGCTTCAGCATTTTGACGGGATTAAATTTATGGTCGTCCGAATCGTCCGCAAAAATAGGCTTTGCCTGCGGAAAATCCGATGTCAGGATCTGTAATGTGAAAAATTCTGAAAGCCAGACGCTTTTCGGGCAAACCTGGTACTTCCTAACCCTGATGTGAGCAAGTTTTCGTTTGTTTGGGGAAGGCTGTTTTTTAACACCTCTTTCAACGCCCCGGCGCTGGAATTATTGCCGGTTGCGCCCCGTTTCAGGGGAGATCAAAATTACGAAAAATAAAGGCGCGCCGCCGATCCATCCCGAGCTTTGTCAGCAATTGTTCAACCGTCCCCACCTCCCCTATCTCACCTCTCCTATCTCACATCCCACCTCCCATTTCTCATATCTCATATCTCATATCTCTCCCTACACCACTTCCCCATTGAGCACGACCGTCTCCACCAAGTCGCTCCCGAACGCGTAGGGCAGATAGCCCACGGAAGGAATGGGCTTGGTCAGGAACAGATTGGCTTTCTTGCCGACGGCGATACTGCCGTAGTCGGCTTCCAACTCTAGCGCAAAAGCTCCGTTGATCGTGGCGGCGTTGACGGCCTCGGCCGGGCTCATCCGCATCTTGATGCAGGCCAACGACAGCACAAAAGGCATGCGACCGGAGGGCGTCGAACCTGGGTTGAAGTCGGTCGCCAGGGCCACGGCGATGTCGTTGTCGATCAGCTGCCGGGCCGGCGGGTAGTGGTCGTTGAGGAAGAAGGGGGCAGAGGGGA
>JAGQXA010000307.1 GCA_020436865.1 Saprospiraceae bacterium
CCCCCCAATAACCTAATAACCCAATCACCCAACCAACCATCCAGCCATCTTGAGTAACCTGCAATCTATCAAGCAACGCTTCGGCATCATCGGGCAATCCGAACTTCTGGATCGTGCCCTGAGCACTGCCGTGCGCGTGGCTGGTACCGACCTCACCGTATTGATCTCCGGCGAAAGCGGGGTAGGGAAGGAGGTGTTTTCCAAGATCATCCATGCCCTCAGCCCGCGCAAGCACAGCCAGTTCATCGCCGTAAACTGCGGAGCGATCCCGGCCGGCACCATCAATTCCGAACTCTTCGGGCACGAAAAAGGCGCCTTTACCGGAGCGACGGCCGACCGTAAAGGTTACTTTGAGACGGTCGACGGCGGGACCATCTTTCTCGACGAAGTGTCGGAAATGCCGCTCGACACCCAGGCCTACCTGCTGCGCGTGCTGGAGAGCGGCGAGTATATGCGGGTGGGTTCGTCCAAAGTACAGAAGACCGATGTGCGGGTCATTGCCGCCACCAACGTCGAACTGGACGAGCGCGTAAAGAAAGGGAAGTTTCGCGAAGACCTGTACTATCGCCTGAACACGGTGCCGATCAAGGTGCCTTCGCTGAAAGAACGCCGGGAGGATATCCCCATGTTGTTTCGCAAGTTCGCCCTCGATTTTGCCGAGCGCTACCGCACCGATCCGATCACGCTCGACGAGCGCGCTCAGTTGCTGCTGCAGAACTACCAGTGGCCCGGCAATGTGCGCGAGTTGAAGAACATGGCCGAACAACTGTCGGTGCTGGTAGAAGCGCGGACGATCGCGGCCGAAGACCTGCTCGAGTTCATGCCGCAACTGATGGATCGACATCTGCCCATGATCCCCGAGCGCAGCGGGGAAGGCCATAATTTTCAGGAGCGCGAGATCCTCTACAAGTTGCTGTTCGACATGAAAGCCGATCTGAACGACCTCAAATCGCTCGTTTTCGAACTCATCCGCGCCAACGACCTCAGCGTGTCGGGGATCAAGAGTTTCTCGCAACTGGCCGGTTCCGGTTATGAGGAAGGCTCGACAAATACCCAGGACCTCCCCGCGGCCCTCTTCCCGGCCAGTACCGACCCGCCCTATGAAGGGGAAAAGGACTCGAAACCCATCCTGATCGACAAACCGGTCCAGGAGCGTTATGCGCCGGCCGTAGTAGAAGACGAAGACCTCTCCCTCGAGAAAAAAGAGATTGAGCTGATCCGAAAGGCGCTCAAAAAACATCAGGGGAGGCGCAAGGATGCCGCCCTCGACCTGGGCATTTCCGAGCGAACCCTGTACCGGAAGATCAAGCAATACGATCTGCAATAACTACATGCGTAAACTCAAACTACAGGAACTGCAACGTCCGGCCCTGGAGACCTTTCGGCAAATGCCGAAGGTCCCCGTGCGACTGGTGCTCGACAACATCCGCTCTGGACTGAACGTGGGTTCTGCCTTCCGCACGGCCGATGCTTTCGCCCTGGAAGGGATCTGCCTCTGCGGCATCACCGCTCAGCCGCCGCATCGCGAGATCCTCAAAACAGCCATTGGCGCCACCGAATCGGTCGCCTGGTCGTATCATCCGTCGGTGGTCGAATTGGTGCGCCAACTCAAGCAGGAAGGCTATCGCGTGCTGGCCGTCGAGCAGACCGACCAAAGCATCTCCCTGGCCGACCTCCGGATCGAACCGTCGGAGAAATATGCCCTGATCTTTGGCAATGAAGTGGAGGGCGTAAACGAAGAAGTACTATCCCTCGTCGACGGAGCCGTCGAAATTCCGCAGTTCGGCACCAAACATTCTCTCAATGTGGCGGTTTGTATAGGCGTAGTGACCTGGGAGCTGGTCCGGGGGGCAGCTTCGCTGGGGTAAGGGAGCGAGGGGGCAAAGGACAGTTGGCAGGTACGGTTGGCAGGTACGGTTGGCAGGTACGGTTGGCAGGGAGCGAAGGGGCAAAGGACAGTTGGCAGGTACGGTTGGCAGGGAGCGAGGGGGCAGACGGTATCCAGAATCCAGAATCCAGAATCAAGAATCCAGAATGAACTACTGGCTCGTAAAATCCGAACCATTTGTCTACAGTTTTTCCGATCTGCAGCGCGAGGGGCGCACGATGTGGGAAGGCGTACGCAATTACGCTGCCCGCAACAACATGCGTGCCATGCAGGAGGACGATCTGGTCTTGTACTACCACAGCCGCGAAGGCCTGGAAGTGGTCGGGATCGCCAAGGTGATCCGGGAGGCCTATCCCGACCCCACGGCCGACAAAGGCGATTGGTCGGTGGTCGACCTGGCGCCGGTAAAGGCGCTGGAGGAAGCTGTGTCGCTAAAATCGATCAAGCAGGAACCGGCGCTGGCCAATATCGGCTTGGTGCGGATCGGCCGATTGTCGGTGATGCCTTTGGAAAAAGCGGAGTTTGAGCAGATATTGACGATGGGAAAGACGGCGCTATAGCGTTTTCTTGCGCTGTTTTCGTTCGAATGCGGTTACTTTTTACAAATTATGCCGTATAAATGAAGGGTAAGGGCTTTGGTCCTTTCAAAAATACGGTCGATTCCCTAAATTGGGAGCCGATACATCCCGAATTCAACCACCACTAAATTTTCAAAATTCTTCCACATGAAATTTGAAATTTTTCAAAGCGCAAAGAATCAAGAGTACTATTTCAACCTGAAAGCCAAGAACGGCCAGGTGATCCTTTCGAGCGAAGGCTACAAACAAAAAGCAAGCGCCAAGAACGGGATCGAGTCTGTCCGCAAGAATGCGACCGACGACAACTGCTACGACATTCGTCAGGCGAAAGACGGACGTTCGTACTTCTGCCTCTGTTCGACCAACAAGCAGGAGATCGGCCGCAGCCAGATGTATAAGTCCCGCTCGGGCCTGAAGAACGGCATCGAGTCGGTGAAGACCAATGCCCCGGAAGCCGAAGTGGTCGACCTGACGGCGAAGTAGGTTCGCCCGTCCGCGACACCGATACCCCCCATAGCAGGCGAGACCTGCAATGGGGGGATTTTTTTTGCGTTATTCCTCCAGATCGACCTCGACCGGCTGCGCTTCCGGGCGCAGGCTGCGCACGGCCTTGCCGGCTCGCCACATTTCGCTGTTGCGCAGTTCGGCCAGTTCTACCTCCAATTTCTCGCGATAGTCGGGCTGGCTATTGGTGTCGATCGAACGCTGGGCTTCCTGCCCGGAGGCCACGCTGTCGTACAGCTCGCCGAACACGGGCAGTACGGCGTCGCGAAAGCGGTTCTTCCAGTCCAAAGCGCCACGCTGGGCCGTGGTCGAGCAGTTGGCGTACATCCAGTCCATGCCGTTTTCCGCGACGAGCGGCATCAGGCTCTGCGTGAGTTCTTCCACTGTTTCGTTAAAGGCCTCGCTCGGCGAATGGCCGCGCTGCCTTAGAACTGTGTACTGGGCCTCGAACAAGCCCTGGATCGCCCCCATCAACGAACCGCGCTCGCCGGTCAGGTCGCTGAATACCTCTTTCTGGAAGGTGGTTTCGAATAGATATCCCGACCCGATCCCGATGCCCAGGGCGACCACGCGCTCCCAGGCCTTGCCGGTGGCATCCTGGTGAATGGCGTAGCTGGAGTTGAGGCCGCGACCCGCCACGAAGAGGCGGCGCAAACTGGTACCGGAACCCTTCGGCGCCACCAGGATCACGTCGACCCCGGCAGGCGCTACGATGCCGGTTCGATCGCTGTAGGTAATGCCGAAGCCGTGCGAGAAATAAAGGGCCTTGCCTTCGGTCAGATGCGGCTTGAGTCGGGGCCACATGGCGATCTGAGCCGCATCGGAAAGGAGGTATTGAACAATGGTGGCGCGCCTGGCGGCCTCCTCGATGTCGAAAAGCGTTTCTCCGGGAACCCAGCCGTCGTCGATGGCCTTGTCCCAACTATGGGATGGCTGGCGTTGACCGACGATGACGTCGAAGCCGTTGTCGCGAAGGTTCAGCGCCTGGCCCGGCCCTTGCACGCCGTATCCGATGATGGCGATGGTTTCCTGTTGCAAGACTTCACGGGCCTTTTCCAGGGGGAATTCATCCCGGGTGACGACCTGCTCCTCGATCCCGCCAAAGTTGATGGTTGCCATAACAGTTATTTTGTAGGTGGAAAAATGATTATTCTGCGTCGCTGGCCTGTATTTCCAGCGATTGTAGATAGCGATTGAGCCGCTCCATGGGCCGCACGATGGCCACCCGCCCGGAGCGCACGAATTCATATACCCCGACCGACCGCAGCGCCTGGAGGAGGGCCTCCGTCTCCGCCTGATGGCCGGTTTTCTCGATCACGATGTACTCCGGCTCGATCTCCAGGATGCGGGCATTGTGCTGGCGGATCAGCATTTCCACATCGGTGCCGTGTGCAAAGGCCTCCATCGGCACCTTATATAAGGCGATCTCCTGGTACACGATCTCCTCAAGGCGGTAATAGTAGGCCTTCAGTACGTCCACTTGTTTTTCGAGCTGGGCGACCAGTTTTTTCACCATCTCTTCCTCCACCTCCACCACGATCGTAAAGCGATGGATGCCTTCGATCGAAGACTTGGAAGTGGTCAGGCTCTCGATGTTGATATGCCGCCGGGTGAAAACCGATACTACCCGCTGCAACAGGCCGGTCTGATTTTCGGTAAATACGGTGATGGTGTATTCCATGTTGGATCTTGGATTTCGGATACTGGATACTGGATGCCCCCTTGCCCCAGCGAAGCTGCCCCCTTGTTCCCTCGCCCGCCGTCCCGACCAAGTCGGGATTAGCGTAGGCGAGTCTTTCCTCTTTCTACTTTCCGAGCACGATCTCGTCCACTGCGCAACCCGCCGGCACCATGGGAAAGACGTTGTCTTCCTGCTCTACGAGCACGTGCAGTAGGTACGGGCCCTCGTGGGCCAGCATTTCTGCTACGGCGCCGGGCAGCTCGGCCGGATCGGAGATTTGGCGACCGCTCAGGCCGAAACCGTCGGCGATCTTGACGAAATCGGGGTTTTGCAGGGCCACGCTCGAGTAGCGGCGGTCGAAGAACAACTGCTGCCACTGGCGCACCATGCCCAGGTAGTTGTTGTCGAGCAAGACGATCTTGACGCCCACTTCCCATTGGGCGCAGAGACCTAATTCCTGGATGGTCATTTGAAAACCGCCGTCGCCGACAAAGGCTACGACCGTTTGTTCCGGACGGGCCAGCTTCGCGCCGAAGGCCGCCGGAAGGCCGTATCCCATGGTGCCGGCGCCCCCCGACGATACCCATTGGTTGGTTTCCCGAAACTGGTAGTACCGGGCCGCGATCATCTGGTGTTGACCGAC
>JAGQXA010001022.1 GCA_020436865.1 Saprospiraceae bacterium
ATCGTAGGAGCCCTTGCGTTGGCCGAGCACCGGATCGGGTTGATCGTCGACGATCTTGTCGGCCGATTCCCGGAGGATCCGGCGGACATCCAGGGCGCTCAGTTCCGGATTGGCCGAGAGCACCAGGGCCGCCACTCCTGCAACCAGCGGCGTCGCGCTGGAGGTGCCGCCAAAATGCCCGGTATAGCGGCTGTTGACGGTAAAGCCCAGGCCGTATTCCTCATTATCGGTAGTCCAGATGCCCCTGCCCGGCATGCGCTGCTGCGGATCGATCGGATGCCAGTTGTCGCTCGGCGCGCAAACAGACACCTCTTTTCCCCAATTGCTGTAAGCCGCCTTGCGGTTCTGACTGGTCGACGCCGCCACGGCGATCACATCGGGATGGGCCGCATTGCCGTTGAGGATGGTGCCTTTGGTTTCGAGAATGCCGTAGGTCGGGTGGCGCCATTTGAAGGCCGGACTGTTCGGCAGGTAGAGAGGGGCGTTAAAATTACCTGCGGCAAAGCAGATCACACAACCCTTCCCGTGGGGCCCTCCACTATGGGCCAGTTGGGTGAACTGCTCGTACACGAGCTGCGAGAGCGGGGCGTAGACCGGTACCGGTCCCCAACTGCACGAGATCACATGGGCTCGCTTGCCGACATAGTCGAAGATCTCATAGAGCAAATTGTCGTCGGCGGCCAGGTCGAAGCGCACGGGCATAAACCGGCAGCCCGGCGCGGCGCCGACGATCCCCGTTCCGTTTTCGGCGCCGATCGCTACCCCAGCGCAGGGAGTTCCGTGAAATTCGTTGCGAACCTTCGTCGGAAAGGGCTCGGCGTCGCCGTCGACAAAGTCTTTCGGAAAGACGATCTTGCCGGCCAGGTCAGGATGCGTGATGTCGAAGCCGTCGTCGATGACGGCCACTACGATGTCGGAACTTCCGCGGGTAATGTCCCAGGCCTGGGTCGCAGACACATCGGCCTCTTTGACCAACTCGATCCCGTCCCAGCTCTTCAAATGCCACTGATTGGAAAAAAGCGGGTCCGATGGTTCATAGGCGCTCTGAAAGCGGTTGATCAGGTTGGGTTCCGCCCAGGCCACTTCCGGTCGCTCGACGAGATCGGTGCAGACTTTCACCGGATTCTTACCGGCCGAGCGCGTGACCCGGAACAGATAGGTACGCCCGTCGGCAAATTCGCGCACATATTGCAGTCCGTGCGCCTGCATGATGGCCTCCACCTTGCTCGTAGCAACGCCCTCGCGAAAGGAAAGGATGAGCAGGTCGGTCAGGTAGTAGCGGGTCGCCGCGTCGCCGACCGGATGGTAGGCGTGGTGGCTGATGCCTTCGGCATTCATCTTGGCCCGGATGTAATCCATGACCGAGTCGCGGTCGGACTCGTCGGTGCGCACCTTATAGACGTTGTGAAAGACAGCCTTGCATTCCTGTACGGCCGAGATCTGCTCGACCTCCTGCAACAGCCGTTGGTTCGGTAGGATGGCCGTGAAATACTCGCTTTCCTTGACAATTTCAATGGCCTGCCCGCCGCGCAATAATCGGTAAGTGGTCGACATATTCAGGAGCGTTTGTTTCCCGTCAAGGTAGCCAAAAAAGGCTGGGAAAAGCAAGCGACTTGCGTCCTAAAACTGACAAATGCGGGTAAAAAAAAGTAACTCCTGAGAGATCAGGAGTTACGACTTTAAAAACGCTCCGAGAAGGCGCTAACAACGTCGCCGATTGGAAGGAAAAGTACGGCGATAGAAGAAAGCGTTGCTAGCAGCTACAAATATACGCCAGAATTTCCAACAATCAAAAATGGCCGGGGGATTTTTTGGATGTTGGGGGTTGGCTTTGCCCGCCGTTCCCGATTGCAATCGGGATTAGCGCAGGCGGGGATACTGGATACTCCTGCAACCTTTGTATCCTTTGTATCCTTTGTATCCTTTG
>JAGQXA010000308.1 GCA_020436865.1 Saprospiraceae bacterium
CGCAGCTTCTCTTCCAGCGTCCGGCCGGTTTCCTCCAGTTCGGCGCGCAGCCGTTCCAGTTCCTTGCCCACCCCGGAGGCCTCGGCTTGCAGGGTTTTGATCTCGGCAGCCAGCTTGTCTTCCAGTTGCCGGGCTTCGTTCCAATCGAGAAAGGTCCGTTCGAGCAAAGCGGCATCTTGTCGCCATTTCTCCCATTCTGTGCGGGTCGCCAGCCAATCGGCTTCCTGCTTACTTTGTTCCTGCAGTTCATGTTGGCGGCGGATCTGAGCCTCCAGTTGTGTTTCCCGCTGTTGTCGTTCTTTCTGCAACCGCGACAGTTCTCGTTCCCGTTCCTCCCATTCCGCCTTCTTGCCGTCGATCCGCACATCGAGTCGGGAAATTTCGGCGAACAACTTCTCCTGATCCCGGAATTCGGAACGCAGTTCGGCAAGGACGGCCGCTTGTCGCTCAAGTTGTTCCTGCCGTTCGGCCAGCTCGGCGGCGAGCTGTGGCAGCTTCTCGTTCAACTCGGCGATTTGCCGGTCGGCTTTGGCCTGCAGTTCCAGGGAATGGTCCAAAGCTGCCAGGTCCTTGCCGAGGGGCAAAGCCCGCTGATGCCGGGCAAAACGCAGTTGTTTCGGCTCGAGAGATGTTCCTTCCTCCTGCAGTTTGCTTTCGGCAAGGCGGAGTTTTTCTCCTTGTGTTTCCAGGAGGATCCCTTCCTGCAGCCAATCGAGTTCAAGGCGCAGCTGAGCGATCTGCTGATGGCGACCGGCGATCTCCTCCTGTAAAGAGCGTTGTTCCTGGCGGAGGGCTTTCTTTTCGTCCTTCGTCAGCAAGCGCAAGCGATGCCGGTCGGCCTGCAGTTCCTCGAGCTGGCGGGCCTCCAGATCATGTCGCTCATGGGCGGCCTTGGAAATCCGGGAGTAGATCTCGGTACCGGTGATCCGTTCGAGCAGTTCGCTCCGCTCCTGGTTCCTCGATTTGAGGAAAGCGGCAAAATCGCCCTGTGACAGCAGCACCGAACGGCAAAAGCGATTGAAATCGAGCCCGGTGATCTCTTCCAGTTTCAGGTCGACCTCCCGCTGGATCCGTTCGGCGATCCCGAAGAACGCTTGTTTGCCTTCATCCCACAGAGAAAGCTTGCGCGACACCGGTTGAAAATTGCCGTCGGGACGGTTGTGGGCCCGGTGGAGGTTCCATTGGGCCAAATAGCGTACTCCTTTCACCGAAAACTCCACTTCGGCATAGCAATCGCCCGTGCCGTGCGACATGATCTCGTTGGTTTCCTTATTGCGATGCACTTGTCCGTACAGGGCGAGCGTGATCGCGTCGAGCAGGGTGCTCTTTCCGGCGCCGGTATCGCCGACGATGGCGAAGAGCCCGGTCAGTCCCAAGGGCGGCTCGGAAAAGTCGATCTCCTGCTCCAGGCGCAGGGAGTTTAGGTTCTTGAAGCGCAATTTTTCGATCCGCATAGGTTACTCTTCGCGTTCGTTCATCCAGCTTTGCAGTTCGCGGAAGGTGGCGACCAATTCCTCCAGTTGCTCCGGGGGGCGGCCGGCCGTTTCGCATCGTTTGACGAACACCTCTTCCGGAGTCAGTTCCTGGAGGTCGACAGCCTCCATTTGTTCGTCGAGCGCAAGAAATGCCTGATTGGTCTTGATCTTCAGCAGTTGGAGGTTCATCTCTGCCGTGAATTCATGAAGCTCCTCGTCGAGATTGGGCAAGATGGCGTCCGAATGTACGATCACCTCGACCCAGGGCGGCAGTCCCTCGCTATAGTCGGCCCCGAGCTTTGCCAGGCGATCCTGCACTTCGGGCAGTTCGCCTTCAATAGTTTTGAGGCGCCGAAACAGCGGAACCGGAAGGTGTCGGACCTCGCCGAGCCTACTGCCTTTGAAGTCGACCAGCGTCACGCTCTTATCGTCTTTCGTTTCGCTGAAGCTTAGGGGGATCAGCGAACCGCAATAGCGAATGTGGTCGAGCCCCCCCACTGCCTGGGCGCGATGGATATGCCCCAGGGCCACGTAGTCAAAAACGGCCGGAAATTGATCGGCGGCTATGTTCTCGACATTGCCGATGTAGATATCGTCTTGCTTGCCTGAAGCTTCGGCTCCGGTGGCGTATAGATGGCCGGTGGCGATCAGGGGAACCTGGTCCTTCCGGTAGGGCTCGACCCTCTCCCCTACCCGTTCGTAATGCTGCCGGATGCCTTCGCGGATGCGATCGATGCGTTCCAGTCCCGATTCGCCGATCTGAGCAGGACGCAGGTCGCGATCGCGCAGAAAGGGCACGGCGGCGACGACCGCCTCCAGATCACCTTGCGGGCTGCGCAGTTCAATCACTTCCCGGGTAAGATCCTCCGGGGCGCTGCCTACCACCTGTACGTTCAGGGCCGCAAGCAGTTCTTTCGGAGCATCGAGCATCGAAGGCGAATCGTGATTGCCACCTATCAGGACGATGTGGCGGCACGAGCTGCCGATCAGGCCGGCCAGGAATCGGTAGTATTGCCGGCGAGCGTAATTCGGGGGGTTGCCGATATCGAAAATATCGCCGGCCACGATCAGAAGTTCGACCGACTCCTCATCGATCGTTCGCAGCAACCACTGCAAGGCCGCTTCGTGTTCCTGTTCGCGGTCGAAGTATAGAAACTTCTGGCCCAGGTGCCAATCGGAGGTATGGAGAAGGCGCATGGTCTTGCTTGGACTTATCGTTCTTGTTGTGGGCTAAAGATAGGGAATGGAGGTGAGATGTGGGATATGAGATATGCGATATGGGAAGTGAGATATCGAAGGTGGGATCAGGGTTCGCTCGTGGGGAGTTTCAGGCCGATCAGGACGCCGAGCCGGTCGTACGTGTTTCCCTGAAAGGAAGCTGCCAGATCTACCCGCAGAAAACGCAGGGGGCCGAAGCCGAGGCGATCGATCCCGAAGCTGACTTCCCAGTAGGGGTCCATGCCTTCGACGACGAGCGCTTTGGCCCCGACGACGGAGGTCAGGCCGAGCCGGCGGATCCCGGGCACGCGATCGAGCAGAAAGCCATCGAAGTGGTGTTGCAGATGCGCTTGCAGGTTAGGACGGTCGGTGCTGTAGTCGTAATACGGCAGCAGGAAGAAAGAGCGGTCGTAATCGAAGGGATTGCCAAGCACGGTGCGGTTGCCGTTGAAGTGCTGAAAGTCCATGAAGTACAACTGCGGCTTGCGCAGAAACATGCCCGCTTCGACGTTGAACTCCAGGTGGCCGAGCAAGCCCAGGCGCACCTCTTCGTCTTCCAATTGCACGGACAGGTAATCGTAATCCGGTCCGTCTGCCAGTTCGGCGCTTCCCCCGCCGAGCGGCACACCCTTCCGGTAATGTAGCCAGAAATTGGGCCACTGTGAGCCGAGGATGAACTTGCGGTCGGGATAGCTGAGGTATTTTTGTCCGAGACGGATCCTCAGGCTTGCCTGCAGGAAGAGCCCCTGATTGGGATCGAAGGAGGGTGCGAAGTTGGCAGGGTCTTGCGGGTCGTTCGAACTATAGATGCGGTCTTTGTGGAAGAAGCTATAGTCGGAGCGGTTGATCAGCGGTTCGCGTTTTGCCCATCCGCCCGAGAGGCGCAGGTACAGTCCGTTGACCAATTCCTGGCGATAGCCCAGTTGCAGAAAGGTTTGGTCGAAGAGCTTGAGGTAGTTCTTTCGAAAATCGATCGAATAGAGCGTGTTCAGGGTCGGCGAAATGGGATTGTCGGGATTGAACTGGGCTACCTTTCGTCCGCCGTCGATTTCCAGACGGGCAAAATTGACCGAGTTGAACTTAAAGGCGCCGCCAAGGGCGAGCCGCCATTTTTCATCGGAGAAGCCGTAGCTTAGGCCAGTCCGCAGGCGGAGCCAGCGTGTTCCCTCCTCGGTGAACTCCTTGCGGAGATTCAGATCGATTTGTCCGTTCCA
>JAGQXA010001023.1 GCA_020436865.1 Saprospiraceae bacterium
AAGGTAGGTCTGCTGTCGACCATCGAGAACCGGATCGGCGATCGCAGTCTGCCGACCGCCCACACCACCCTTTTTCCGGTCGAGTTGCAAGCGCGCCTCGCGGAAATGGTGGAAAGCGGCTGTAGCTATGCCTTCATGGAAGTCAGCAGCCACGCGCTCGATCAGCAGCGAACGGCCGGATTGGAATTCGCCGGGGCCGTGTTCACCAATATTTCGCACGACCACCTCGACTACCACCGGACGTTCAAGGACTACATTTTCGCCAAGAAGAAGTTGTTCGACCATCTGCCGGCCGAAGCCTTTGCGCTAACCAACCTCGACGACAAACGGGGAGCGGTCATGCTGCAAAATACCTTGGCCCGGACCTATACCTACAGCTTGCGCAGAAAGGCCGACTTCAAGGCGCGCATTCTGGAAAGCGAACTGTCGGGCCTGCACCTCGAACTCGACGGCCGCGATTTCTACGGCCGCCTGGTGGGCGATTTCAACGCCTACAATCTCCTGGCGGCTTATGCGGTGGCGGTGCTGCTCGGACAGGACCGAATGGAGGTCTTGGCGGCTCTGAGCGGCTTGCCCGCGGCCCCCGGTCGATTCGAGGCGGTGGTCAGCCAGGAGCGATCGGTTATGGGGGTGGTCGACTACGCCCACACGCCCGATGCCGTGGAAAAGGTCTTGCAGTCGCTTACGCGCATCCGCTCCGCCAACGGACGTATTATCACGGTCGTGGGCTGCGGCGGCGACCGCGACCGCAGCAAGCGGCCGCTGATGGCCCGGGCGGCGACCGACTACAGCGACCGGGTGATCCTGACATCGGATAACCCCCGATCGGAAGATCCGGAGGCGATCCTGGACGAAATGGAAAAAGGAGTACCCGCACCGGCCAAACAGAAAGTACTCCGGATCAGCGATCGTCGCGAGGCGATCCGCGCCGCAGTCCTGATGGCCCAGGCCGGCGATCTGATCCTGGTGGCGGGAAAAGGACATGAAAAATATCAGGAGATCAAAGGGGTGCGCTACCCCTTCGACGACCTGGAAGAATTGAAAAAGTGCCTGACTGTTAACTAAACAAAACAAAACCGACACCCAAGATGCTTTACGCACTTTTTCAATGGCTCGAAGAATGCTGCGATATGCCCGGAGCAGGTTTGTTCAAGTACATCACCTTCCGGGCCGGCGTAGCGATCATGCTATCCCTGCTGATCAGCATGGTATTCGGCGGGCGGATCGTCCGCTACCTGCGGCGCCTTCAGATCGGCGAATCGGTGCGTGATCTGGGGCTGGCCGGACAAAAAGAAAAGGAAGGTACTCCGACAATGGGCGGAGTGATCATTATCCTGGCCATTCTGATACCCTGTGTGCTGATGGCCAATTTGAAAAATGTGTACGTGTGGCTCATGTTGCTGGCTACGGCCTGGATGGGTACCATTGGATTTATCGACGATTATATCAAGGTCTTCCGCAAGAACAAGGAGGGCCTGAGCGGTAAGTTCAAGATCCTCGGCCAGGTCGGGCTCGGCCTGATCGTCGCCCTGACCATGCTCCTGAACGAAGGAGTGGTCGTACGCATGAATGCAGATGAAGCCGACAAGCTCGGCTATACGATCGTGCACCGCGATACCATCGCCGTCGATAGCGTTACGCAGGTGGTCATGGCCAATGTGCAGACCACCATGACCAACATCCCCTTTGTAAAGGGCAACAACTTCGACTACCGGTCGCTGTTGTGGTTCCTCGGCGCAAATGCCGACAAATGGGTGTGGATCATCTTCGTGCCGCTGATCATCTTCATCGTCACCGCCGTGTCGAACGCGGCGAATCTGACAGATGGGGTCGACGGACTGGCCACCGGCGTGTCGGGCATCATCGGGGTGACCCTGGGGATATTGGCCTATGTATCGGGCAACAGCATCGCTGCCGAATACCTCGATATCCTCTATCTGCCGGGATCGGGCGAGCTGGTGATCTTCTCGGCCTGTTTTCTGGGCGCCTGTGTGGGCTTCCTCTGGTACAATGCCTACCCGGCTCAGATCTTCATGGGCGATACAGGTAGCCTGACGCTCGGAGGGATCATCGCGGCGCTGGCCATCCTGATCCGCAAGGAACTCCTGATCCCCATTCTGTGCGGGATCTTTCTGGTGGAGAACCTGTCGGTGTTGATCCAGGTGACGTACTTCAAGTACACGCGCAAGAAGTACGGAGAAGGAAGGCGGGTGTTCCGGATGGCGCCCCTGCATCACCACTATCAAAAGGCGGGGATGCACGAAGTGAAGATCGTGACGCGCTTTTGGATCATCCAGATCCTGCTGGCCGTCTTCGCGATATTGACCTTGAAAATCCGCTAACATCTCAAAGGAGGTGCAACCGATATGAGCGATCGAAAGAAACTGACGGTATTGGGGGGAGGAGAAAGTGGGGTAGGAGCGGCCTTACTCGCCGCACAGATCGGAATACCCGTCTGGCTCTCGGATGCGGGAGCCATGGCCGATCGCTACCGGCTGGAATTGTCCGGGGCTGCCATCCCCTTCGAAGAAGGAGGGCATACCTGGGCGACCATATTTGACAGCGCGGAAGTCGTTAAGAGTCCCGGCATTCCCGATAGCGCGCCGCTGGTGCGGGCCCTGCAGGAACGCGGGATCCCCGTGATCTCCGAGATCGAGTTCGCGGCCCGCTATTCGGAGGCGTTCGTGATCGGCATCACGGGATCGAACGGCAAGACGACCACCACCAACCTCACCCATCACCTGCTGGCAACGGCCGGCTTCGATGTGGTGAAGGCGGGCAACGTAGGACACAGCTTTGCCCGGGTGCTGACCGAACGCGATCCGGCCTACGCCGTGCTGGAACTCAGCAGTTTTCAGCTCGACGGCATCGATCGCTTTCGGCCCGACATCGGGATGCTGCTGAATATCAGTCCGGATCATCTGGACCGCTACGAGTACCGGATGGAAAACTACGTGGCCTCGAAGTTTCGGATCGCGATGAACCAAAGGGCAGAAGACCTGCTGCTGGTCAATGCCGACGATCCGTACATCCGGGCCCGCTTGAAAGAACAAGGCGTGAAAGCACGTCTGATCCAACTGAGTCAACCGCCGACCGAAGAACTTGCGATCGAGGTCGACGGACACCGGTTCGACCTCGAAGCCTCGCCCCTGCGAGGGCGGCACAACTTCTTCAACGCCCGTTGCGCCGTGCAGACGGCGCTGTTGCTGGGCGCCGCGGCGGAGCGTATCCAGGAAGGCTTGAATACCTTCCAAAATGCGCCCCACCGCCTGGAACAAGTGGCGGAGGTCGATGGCGTGCTGTTCATCAACGACAGCAAGGCCACCAATGTCGATTCGGTCTTCTACGCCCTCGACGCCATGTCCCGGCCGGTCGTTTGGATCGCCGGCGGGCAGGACAAAGGGAACGACTACACGGCCTTGCTGCCGTTAGTCGAAGAGAAGGTCAAGGCGCTGGTCTGCCTCGGAGCCGACAACGCCCGCTTGCGGGAGGTGTTCGGCGGAATGGTCCGGGAGATCTGCGAATGCCGGACAGCCCCCGAGGCCGTCGCCCAGGCCGCAGCGCTGGCCTCCGCAGGAGATGTCGTGCTGCTGTCGCCGGCCTGCGCGAGTTTCGACCTCTTTCGCAATTACGAACAGCGCGGCGATCTTTTTCGAAGCGCCGTGCTCGAACATAAACGGAAAATAGAAACCGGATCCTGAAAGGGATCGCATTATACAAAACCATGTCGATAGGAACCCGCATTTATGCCGAACTCAAGGGAGACCGCGTCATCTGGATGATCGTCGCGGTACTGGCCCTGTTTTCCGTGCTGGCGGTCTACAGCGCCACCGGAACACTGGCCTATCGCGAGCGCGGCGGCAATACGGAAGCCTATCTGCTCAAGCACGGGTTCATCCTCGGGTTGGGTCTGTTCATCACCTACTTGTGTTACCTGATCCACTACACCCGCTACAAGCAAATGGCGCCCTGGCTGATGGTCATCGCCATCCCCCTGCTAATGTACACGATCTTCCTCGGCGAGGATATCAACAATGCCCGGCGCTGGATCGAGCTGCCCTTCGTGGGGATCACCTTCCAGACCTCCGACTTCGCCAAGCTGGCCCTGATCATTTTCGTAGCCAGGGAGATCACCCGGCATAAGGATTATATCAAGGACTTCAACAAGGCCTTCCTGCCGATCCTGGTGCCCATCGTCATCATCTGTGGACTGATCGCGCCGGCTGACTTGTCGACCGCCCTTATCCTCTTCACCACCAGCGTGTTGATGTTGTTCGTAGGGCGGGTCGATCTGAGGTATATTTTGTTGCTGCTCTTTCTGGGGGTGGTCGTCTTCGCCCTGTTGATCGCGATCGGACGCTTCTTTCCGGATGTAGTCCGGGTGGAAACCTGGGTGAGCCGCGTGTCGGATTTTATCACTGATCCCGATGGCGACTATCAGGTGAGGCACGGGAAGATCGCCATCGCCAGCGGACAGTATTTCGGACTGGGGCCGGGCAACAGCGTCATGCGCAATTATCTGCCGGCGCCGTATTCCGACTTCATCTATTCGATCATTTGCGAAGAGTACGGACTGGTAGGCGGATTCGTCATCCTGTTCCTCTACGTCCTGCTGTTTGTGCGCACGGTGACTTTGGTGACGAAGAGCCCGAAGGCGTTCGGGGCCATGGTGGCCATCGGGATCAGTTTGAATCTGGTGATCCAGGCCCTGGCCAACATGGCCGTATCCGTTAATCTGGTGCCGGTGACCGGTCTGACCCTGCCGATGGTCAGTATGGGCGGTACGTCGGTCTTGTTCACCTGTATTTCCTTCGGGATCCTCCTGAGCGTGAGCAAGTACATTGAACAGTTGTCGGCCCAACAAGCACAGGAGGAGCAATGAGAATACTGATCAGTGGCGGCGGCACCGGCGGACATGTTTTTCCGGCCATAGCTATCGCCGATACGATAAAGAAAATGCGCCCCGACGCCGAATTCCTGTTCATCGGCGCCAAGGGCAAACTTGAAATGGAAAAGGTCCCGAAAGCGGGATACCCCATCGAAGGATTGTGGGTAAGCGGTTTCCAACGCAAACTGAGCCTGCGCAATCTGCTCTTTCCGGTCAAACTGGCCTACAGCCTGATCCGGGCCTTTCGCCTCGTGCGGCGCTTCAAGCCGGATGTGGTCGTGGGCGTTGGGGGCTATGCCAGCGGCCCGACGCTCGAGGTGGCAACCCGCCTTGGGGTGCCGGCCCTGATCCAGGAGCAGAACAGCTATGCCGGAGTGACCAACCGGCTGCTCGGCCCGAAGGTCGATAAGGTCTGTGTGGCCTACCACCACATGGAGCGCTACTTTCCGGAGGAAAAGATCGTCCTGACCGGCAACCCGGTGCGCGACGCCATCCGCTTCAGCCGGGCGTCGCGTCAGGAAGGGATCGAGCATTTCCAGCTGGATCCCTGGAAAAAAACGGTCTTCGTTTTCGGAGGCAGCCTCGGCGCCCGTTCGATCAACGAGGCGATGGCCGCCCAATTCGAGCTGTTGCGCGAAAATCCGCTGGTGCAGGTCTTGTGGCAGGCCGGATCGCTCTACTACGAGCGCTTCCGGCAGAGCGATGTGGCGCAATTGCCGAACGTCCGGATCCAGCCCTTCATCGACCGCATGGACCTCGCCTATGCGATGGCCGATGTGATCGTCGGCAGGGCCGGCGCCCTGACGATCTCGGAACTGTGCATGGTGGCCAAGCCGGTCGTGCTGATCCCCTCGCCAAACGTGGCCGAGGACCATCAAACGAAAAATGCCCAGGCCCTGGCGGAGAAAAGCGCCGCCATCCTGGTACCCGATGCCGAAGCGCCCGAACTGATCCTGCGCAAACCGCTGGAATTGCTGCAAGATCAGAAGGAAAGCCGGGCCCTGAGTCAGAATATTCTCCAACTGGCCATTCCCGACGCTGCCGAACGGATCGCCGGGGAAGTGTTGCAGTTGGCGCGTATGAATCAAGAGAGCGCTTGATATGGAACTCGAACACGTCCGGAAAATCTACTTCATCGGGATCGGAGGGATCGGAATGTCGGCTCTCGCCCGCTATTTCCGGCAACGGGGAAAAGAGATCGCCGGTTACGACCGGACGGAAACGGCGCTGACCAGAAAGCTGGCCGCCGAGGGGATGCAGATCCACTATGTCGACGATCCGCAGCAGATCCCCGCACAAATTGACCTGGTAGTGTACACTCCGGCCGTGCCGGCCGACCATCGCGAGCTGCAGTATTTCCGCCGCGAGGGTTTTCCGGTCCTGAAGCGGGCCGAGGTGCTGGGACTGATCAGTCGCCACAGCCGTACGTTGGCGGTGGCCGGTACCCACGGTAAGACCACCACGACCTCCCTCCTCAGCTTCCTGCTGCGGGAGGCGGGAGTGGATTGCACCGCCTTCCTCGGAGGTATAGCCGGTAATTTCGGCACCAACTACCTCAGCGGCCGGTCTGATTGGGTGGTCGTGGAAGCCGACGAATACGATCGCTCCTTCCTGCATCTGCAGCCGGAAATGGCCGTCGTGTTGTCGACCGATCCCGATCACCTCGACATCTATGGCGACCGGCAGCGACTGATGCAGGAGGGGTTCCGGGCCTTTGCCCGGCAG
>JAGQXA010001024.1 GCA_020436865.1 Saprospiraceae bacterium
GCAAAGGTCGAGGTTGCCGGTCCAGGCGCAACTTTGCGCTATTGGCAGGAAACGGGTCCGAAGAAGTTCAACTACCTGCAGGTCTTCCTGCCGCCACACCGGCGTTCGATCGCTCTCGAACCGATGAGTTGCGGCGTCGACGCCTTTAATCTGGAGCCGGAAGCGGTCCTGCTCGCGCCGGAAGAAGAGGTAGGGGGAAGATTTGGGGTGAGCTTGTCGGTTGGTTAGGATGGTGCGGATGCCGTGAGCCGGCATCCGCACCAGGATCCCAGGGAGTGGTTATTCCTGTTTTTGCTCGATCGGTTTGAACTCCTTGAACAAGGAGTACTTCACCGCTTCCACTTCCTGCTGGTAGGTTTTCCAGTCGTTGGCAAAGAGGGCGTTGATCTTTTCGACGGCCTTGTTCACCTCTGTTCGGGCCTTCTGTACCGAAATCGTGGCCATCTGGCTCGGTTCGGGCCGGTCGGAATCGCCCAGATAGCTTAGGGCCTGTTGCAAGTAGCTGTTGATGTTGTCCGAAGAGCGTTGGATGCCCTTCAGCCCGTCGGGCTGAAGGAAGAGTTTTTCCAGATTTGCCAGGCTGTCCTGCAGGGCTTTCCCTCTTTCCTTAATGGCTTTTTGCGTGCTGTCGGGAGCGTTCACGAGTTGCTCGTTGACCAGCTTGATCGTCTTTCTTGCCTCCTTCAGGCGGTCGAAGGCCTCGGAAGCGGTTTCGACCAGCTTGTAGAACTCGAGGATGCGGGCCTGCTGCGCCTGCAATCCCTCGATCTCGATCTCGACCCGCGGATCGGGGTGCACCACGATGGAGGTCGAATCCAGGTGGTCGCCATAAGAGAAAACGAGCCGATAGGTGCCCGGTAAGACCGTCGTGCCGCCCGGCGGATCGCGATCTTCGCCCCGGTCGCGGCGCGAGGGGAAAGTGACCCCGTTGCGCCGCAGGTCCCAGCTGAGCCGGACCATGCCCGTATCGACCTCCCGCGAGAAGGTGCGGATCGTGTCGCCGGCTTCGTCGATCACCTGGACGGTCACTTTTTCCGGTCGTTTCTTCTCCTTCTTATCGTCTTCCTTGGCCGGAGGTGGGGGAGGGGGCGCCGATCTTCTGCCTCGTCGTTTCTTACCGGTCGCGGAGGCGGGCTTGGGCTCGGGCGAATCGGGCTTTACCCACAGGGTGATCCGTCCTCCCGACGAGCGGTTCTCTCCGATGAACGCGCCATCGGCCGGGAAGCGCGCGCCTTCCACGGAACTATAGGAAGCCAGATAGGCGTCGGGCGCCGGAAATACCCGGAAGGTATCTTTCAGTACCTGGCCTTTTGTGCGTGCGATCTCCCGCAGCGGCCGGATATCGTCGAGGATCCAGATGGAGCGCCCGAAGGTGCCGACGATGAGGTCGAGTTCGCGCGGATGGATCTTCAGATCGCGCGTCGGTACGGAAGGATAGTCGTTGGTCCACTTGTTCCAGTTGCGTCCGCCGTCGAAGGTGAAATAGAGCCCCTGGTCGGTGCCGAGCCAGAGGAAGTCGCCTTCCTCGTAATCCTGGGCGATGGAGAGCGCATAGCCGTCGACCTGCTTATCGTCGACGATGCGGGTAAAGGTTTCGCCATAGTCGCTCGTGCGGTAGACCATAGGCTGCCAATCGTTGCGGCGGTAGTTGTTGACCACGACAAAGGCCTCGCCGGTCACGATGCTGGAGGGTACGATCTGAGCGAACCAGCTGCCCGACGGACAGCCGGGCAGGCGGTTTTCGACGCTGGTCCAGGTTTCGCCGCCGTTGCGGGTGATGTGCAGGCGGCCGTCGTCGGTTCCTACCCAGACCACGTTGCGGGCGATCGGGCTTGGGCCGATCGCCGTAATGGTAGTGTAGTTCTCCGCCTCGGTATCGTCTATGGTCAGTCCTCCGCTGAGGTGCTGTTTTTGCCTGGTGGTGTCGTTGGTGGTCAGATCGGGAGAAATGATCTCCCAGGTATTGCCGCAATCGAGGCTTTTGTGCAGGAACTGACTGCCGTAGTAGAGTCCGCAATCGTATTGCGGGTTGAGGGCAAAGGCCGCGTTCCAGTTGAACCGCAGGGGAATGCCGTCGGGATGCACCGGCCGGATCGACTTGGTCTCTCCCGTTTCCAGGTTAAAGCGGGCCAGGTTGCCGCCTTGCGACATGGCATAGCCGAAGCGAGGATCTTTTGCCTGCAGCCCCACGTCGAAGCCGTCGCCGAAGTACACCTCCTGCCACTCGTGGTTGCGGATGCCTCCACGTTGCCAGGTATAGGCCGGGCCGACCCAGGAGCCGTTGTCTTGCATGCCCCCGCAAACGCGGTAGGGGATGGACAGGTCGTAGTCGACGTGGTAGAATTGGCCGACCGGAAGGTTTTCGGCGAATTGCCAGGTTTCGCCGCCGTTCCGCGTGATGTACAGGCCGCCGTCGTTGCCTTCGACGATATAGTTCGGATCGTTCGGGTGGATCCAGAAGGCGTGATGGTCGGGGTGCACGCCGCTGAAATAATTGAAGGGCAGGAAGCGCTGGAAGGTCTTTCCGCCGTCTTCGCTGATGGTCATGGTCGAGTGGAGGCTAAAGATCCGGTTCTCATTCTGCGAGTCGACGAAGAGGTCCGAATAGTAGAACGGGCGATTGCCGAAGTTATCGTCGGTCGAGCGTTTGCTCCAGTTGAAGCCTCCGTCGGTCGAGCGGTACAGGCCGTTCTCTTTGGCTTCTACCAGGGCATAAACGATATTTGGTTTGGAAGGCGCGATGGCCAGTCCGATGCGGCCCAGGTCGCCTTTCGGCAATCCGTCCTTTTCCGTGCGTTTTTCCCAGGTTTCGCCGCCGTCGAACGATACGTACATCCCCGAGCCCTTACCGCCTGAGTTGAAGGTCCAGGGTTTGCGGCCGTACTCCCACATGGCGGCGATGAGCTTGTTGGGGTTGGTGGGGTCGACCACCAGGTCGGCGCAGCCGGTTTCCTCGTTGACGTACAGCACCTTACGCCAGGTCTTGCCTCCGTCGGTGGTTTTATAGACGCCACGATCCTGCGAGGCGCCCCAAGGCGAGCCCAGCGCGCCGACGAATACGGTGTTCGGGTCGTCGCGGTGGATCAGGATGCGATGGATCTGCTTGGTGCCTTCCAAGCCGAGGTGTTGCCAGTTGCGGCCCCCGTCGAGGCTTTTGTAGATCCCGTTCCCGGAATTGAGCGAATTGCGCGGATTGCCCTCGCCGGTGCCTACCCAGATCTCGCTCGGGTTGCGTTGGTTGATGGCCAGTGCGCCGATCGCCTGGGTGGATTCCTCTTCGAATATGGGTTCCCAGGCGGTTCCGCCGCTTTCCGATTTCCAGACCCCGCCGGAGGCGGTACCGACGAAAATGCGTTGCGGTTGACTGAGATCTACATCGATCGCCGTGACGCGCCCGCTCATGCCGGCGGGACCGATATTGCGCAGATGCAGGGCTTTGAGGTGCTCTACCTCGACAGTTTGCCCCCAGAGCGTGGCAGAAAGCAGTAAGCAAACCAAAGTGGTCAGCGGTCGTATTTGCATAGGACTTCTTTTGAGAGTTGGATGAAATTGGGCTTTGAAGATAGGAATTTTGCAATTAATCGCGAATCGGGCCGATTCCGGTGGCAAATATTGCTATTTGCGCCATGAAAAAGGCCCCGGCGGACATACGTCGCCGGGGCCTTTCTTAGCCACCGGGGCAAGGTTGGGATCAGAAGGTCGGGCAGCCCATCTGGTTGCCGCCGAACA
>JAGQXA010000309.1 GCA_020436865.1 Saprospiraceae bacterium
AATTCGTATATGTGCTGGGGATCATCTTCGTGGCGTTCGGCCTTTCGTTCGTCCTGATCAACATTCGCCAGATCTTCACCGGCAAAGAGTTTCGCGGCACCTGTGCCACCAACAATCCCATGCTGAAGGACCAGATCGGCGAGTGCACCGTATGCGGCAGAAAGCCCGATGAAGAGTGCAAAATGCCGGAGGTTGGGCAGGGCCAGGGGAAGGTGGCGCATTCTTGAGGTTTATTGGTTTAGTAGTTAATTGGTTTAGTAGTTAATTGGTTTATTGGCTTATTGGGGCCTAATCACCCAATTGACCAATAAACCAATTAACCAATAGACCAATTACCCAATCCCCCAACTAACCATTACAGGAAATGCCCCAGGAGTTCCTGCTTCGCCTTTAGATAGTTCATATTTTCTTTACGGGGTTTTACGACCAGCGGAATGCGGCTGCGAACGACGATCGGAGAATGGTCGACTGCCTCGACCTTGTCGGGATTGTTGGTGAGGAGATGGATCTCGGAGATGCCCAGGTCTTGCATGATCTGCACGGCCATGTCGTATTGGCGGCTATCGATCTCGAAGCCCAGATGCACGTTGGCGTCGAGCGTATTGAGGCCGGCATCCTGCAAGCGGTAGGCCTTCAGCTTGTTGATCAGGCCGATCCCCCTTCCCTCCTGCCGCAGGTAGATGACCACGCCGCCCTGGGCGGCGGTCAGTTCGAGCGCCCGGTGGAGTTGTTCCCCGCAGTCGCAACGGGTGGAGCCGAACAGGTCGCCCGTGAGGCATTCGGAATGAATGCGCACGAGGACCGGCTGCTCCCGATCGAAATTTTCGTGCACGAGGGCCAGGTGCGGCATCGACTCTTCCGGGTCGTCTGCGTAGGCGATCATATTGAAGGCGCCCCAAGGGGTGGGAATGACGGCTTCCGCTTGTCGTTTCATACCGTGAAAATGTCTGCTTCGATGGAGCGATCACTCACACCGGCGCCGGGAGTTTCGAGCCCGGAACACTATACAAACCGCGCGAAGAGGCAGAAGGTTTTCCGGAAAGGATCTTTGGTTCAATTTCCGTTCGAAGCGCTATCCGGCAGATTGTAGATCACCGGAAATTGAATGCTGGTGTAATTGTAGTAGTTAGAGGTAGAGCTAACGGGCAGGGAGTAGTTCTGTACAAAGCCCGTGAGGAATTCGGTCAGCCCTTTTTCCTCGACATTGCGGGAAGTCGGGCGCAGGTGGTAGGCGATATGCCGGATGCGGCCGTCGGCGCTGAAAAATACGTGGAACCAGCACTTGAGTCCGTTGAGGTCATAGCCGACCTGTTTGCCGTAAGCCTCGATCTCCTGGATCAGGCTGACCCACAGCTGGAAGGCTTTCTTGGTATCGTTTTGGCAAACCTGCAGGAGCGAGCGCTGATACTCGGGCAGCAGGGCCTCGTACTGTTGTTCGTATTCGCCGATCACGAATACTTTGGGAAGTTCTTGACCGGTTTGGGCTTGCAGAAAAGAAAGGGTGAAGAGCAGGGCGAACAAAAGACCGGAGCGTAAACGGAAAATGGAACGTGCTTTATTCATTGCTTCATTTTTTCACAACTATACCGACACCAAAGCAGCTTGGGAACTCCCCAACCCCTTCCACGTCGGGACATTTTCGTGCGATAATTGATCGACTGTCGTGGTGGTTCTTTGATCATGTTCGCTTGAGTATAAACTCAAACGCAGGGAATATCCAAGGCGGCGCCACCATAGATCAGGACACAAGATAAGAGGTCGGCCCAAATTTTCCGAATGTTTTTTCCAAAGCTTCCCTCCTCTCTGCTGTCGACAGAAACGGCCCTTGTATCTAAAAATTGCGGAAACACCGGGAATATTGCGTTATTTTGGAGGCGTTTCTGCGTCTGAACGAAGATCGACGGGAAACTTTTACCGAACGGACCGGGTTTCCAATAACGGAATGACCATCGACGTACACAAGCACAATTGCCATGGTAATTGACATTATTTTCGTCATTATGGCCGGATATGGTTTCTACCTGGGGTTTGCCAAGGGGATCATCCGGACCATATTCACCATTCTGTCATTCCTCTTTGGTTTGCTGGCGGCCTTCAAGTTCGCTCCGGCGGCCACGAAGTTCCTCGAAACGGCCTTCGACAGCAACAATCCGATGATGTTCCTGGCGGGTTTCCTGTTGTCGTTCGTATTGACCATGATCCTGATCCGGCTCGTTGCCCGGGCGATCGAGGGTTTTCTGCGCACTGCCAACATCAACATTGTCAACCAGTTTGCAGGAGGACTGCTGCTGGCCGGCATGATGACGCTGTTATACAGCATGGTGCTTTGGTTTGGCACCCAATCCAAACTGATCGACGAGCAGACCAAGAGCCAATCCTTCACCTACACTTATCTGCAGCATTATCCGGACCGGGTCTGGGCCGCGATCAAGTTCATCCAGCCTTCCGTGCGGGAGTTCTGGGACGATTCCATCGACTTTATGGATCAGTTGCGCGACCGCAGCATGGAACAAACGGATGGCGAGCCCAATATTTTCGACATTGATGACGAGGAAGAGTCCAGCGAACCTACTTCTAATCGATAACTTCGATTCCTTCACCTACAATCTGTACGATTACCTGCTCCAGCTCGGGGCCCGCTGCGAGGTGCGCCGAAACAATGTGTTGACGGTCGCAGAGATCGAGGCCTTGCGGCCCGACGGCATCGTATTGTCGCCCGGCCCGCAAACGCCCGAGCAAGCGGGCTGCCTGATGGAGGTCATCGACCGGTTCCACCGGGAAGTGCCCTTGCTCGGGATCTGCCTCGGGCACCAGGGCATCGGACAATATTTCGGGGCCCGGCTGAGCAAGGCCGACCTGCCCATGCACGGCAAGACCAGCAGGCTCGTTCACCGGGAACACCCGCTTTTTGCGGGCTTGCCTACTTCTTTTTCCGTCATGCGCTACCATTCGCTCGTGCTGCACGAGTTGGGATCGACCGAGTTGGAGCCCATCGCCGAGTCGGAACAAGGAGAGATCATGGCCATCGCCCATCGGCGCTTCCCGGCCTGGGGAGTGCAATTTCATCCGGAGTCCATCCTGACCGAACACGGACATGCACTGCTGCGCAACTGGCTGGCATTTCTCGGTACCGCCGACAATTGCTAACTTCCGGCAAAATTCGATCTGCCGATGAAACAGTTTTCGGTCTCCAGCCTGCTGCTCGGGCTTTACCTCCTGATAAGCCTGGTCAACCTCCTGGCCGAGGCCATTCCATGGCCTACCCTGGTCTTTTTCAGCAAGCCCCTGCTCATGACGGTACTGAGCCTGTACTTTGCGCTCGAAACGCGGTGGGCAAGTCGTTTTTCCCGTCTGATCGGACTGGCGTTGATCTTTGCCTTTGGTGGCGACGTCTTGTTGATGATGGCTGAATACGGCGGGAAGGAGGGTCCGTTCTTCCTGCTAGGCTTGGGCAGTTTTTTGCTGACACAGACCTGTTACCTGCTGGCATTCAAATCGTTGAAGCATCGAGAAGCTGCGGGCTTGCTCGTTCAGCAGCCCTGGCTTATCCTACTCTTTCTATTGTACCTGCTGGGATTCGACTACCTGTTGTGGCCCGGACTGGATGCCGGTTTACGCGTACCAGTGCTGGCGTACAGCATCGTGATCGTGGCCATGAGCGCGACGCTGGTACACGTGCGCCCCTTTCTGCCGGCGCCCGTTTTTCGGTTGCTTTTCCTGGGAGTCCTTCTGTTCGTGTTGTCCGACAGTTTGATCGGGCTGAGTAAATTCCGTTCTGATCTCCCGGCCATCCCGTATGTACGGGTGTGGATCATGGC
>JAGQXA010001025.1 GCA_020436865.1 Saprospiraceae bacterium
TAGGCGACCCCCGTGTACAAGGCTCCTTCCCATTTGGCTCCGCTCCAGTATCGCCCATACAGCAAGGCGAGGTTGGTATGCCGGCCGAGTTCATCGCAGGCGCCGTTGTCAAAAACGTCGATGCAAAGCTCGCCGGAGTTCAGGACCCGCAGGCCGAGTTCGTTCCCCTGGAAGCGGTAGTACAGCCCGGCTGTAAGACCCAGGAAGGAAACATCGTCGTAGTTGAATCCGGGGAGGCCAAACTCTATTCTGAATGGGCGCGGGATGTTGGAAACCACCTCGACCTGCTCTTCCACGGCCGGCGAGTCCATGGCCTGGAAATCCCGGCGCGTGCCGTCGAAGTACCGCACAGAAATCAACGAATCGCCGGGCACGGTCATTCGCAACAGACGGCCGTCGACCTCGCGCTCGGCGACGACCTGCTCGTTCGTGACCCGTATGACCTCCACGACCAGCGCTCGTTGGTCGCTGCGATAGATCAGGGTATCCTGACCGCAGAGCCGGTCAGGCGAAGACAAGAGAAGAGCGAGGAACAAGGGCAGGAAGCGAAACATAGCGGTAGGGTTTTGGTGACCGTTTGCCTCTTCATCCGCGTACGCTTAGGTAAGATACGACAAAAATCTCTGCATTCCCTTCCGGCAGGAATTCCGCGACATTCTGGCGTGCCAGCTAGTCGACCCGTTCCCCGTGCTGCGAAGCGTCGAGGCCCCGCAATTCCTGATCGGACGTTACCCGCAACGGAAGGAGCAGATCGACCAGCTTGTAAAGCAGCCAGCTGCCACCGAAGGTGAATACGGCCACGATAGCCAGGGCGAGCAGGTGGTACAAGAAGGTGGTGGTTTCTCCATAGATCAAACCCACCTCCCGGGCGAAGACGGCAGTGAGGATCATCCCGACGATCCCGCCGACCCCGTGGCTGGGGAAGACGTCGAGCGTATCGTCGAGTTCCGACTTGTTCTTTAGGCGAATGGCCAGATTGCTGGTCAGAGCCGCTGCGAAGCCGATGAAAATGCTCTGCCCGATCGTCACAAAACCGGCGGCGGGCGTAATGGCCACCAGCCCGACGATAGCCCCGATGCAGGCGCCGAGGGCCGACATCTTCCGGTCCTGAAAGCGTTCGTAGAACATCCAGGTGATCATCGCCGAAGCCGAAGCGAGGTTGGTGTTGGCGAAAGCCACAACCGCATCGCCGTTGGCGCCCAGGGCCGAGCCCGAGTTAAATCCGAACCAGCCGAACCAGAGCAGGCCCGTTCCCAGAATGATGAACGGCACGTTCGACGGCTCGTGCGTCGTTTGTTTGCGCTTGCCCAGGAAGATCGCTCCGGCCAGCGCTGCAAAGCCGGCCGACATGTGCACGACCGTCCCGCCGGCGTAATCGAGCACTCCCCAGTTGCGGAACAGTCCGCCGGGATGCCAGGTCATGTGCGCCAGCGGCGCGTAGATGACCAGCGTGAACAAGACCATGAACAGGATGTAACTGCGGAAACGCACGCGCTCGGCAAAACTCCCGGTGATCAGGGCCGGGGTGATGATGGCAAACTTCAATTGGAAAAGAGCGAACAGCAAAAAGGGGATGGTTGCGGCAAAGTCGGGGTTGGGAGCCACGCCTACTCCCCGGAAGTTGAAGTAGGTAGCGGGGTTGCCGATGATGCCGCCCAGGCTGTCTCCGAAGGCCAGGCTGAACCCGACCGCCACCCAGACGATGCTCACCACGCCGAGCGCCACGAAGCTCTGCAACATCGTGGAGATGACGTTTTTCTTGTTGACCATCCCCCCATAGAAGAAGGCCAGGCCGGGAGTCATCAACAGCACGAATGCGCTGGCCACGAGCATCCAGGCCGTATCGCCGGTATCGAGGGCATCGGTGGCGCCCTCCGCCGCGAACGCTTCGCCGAAAAACAAGGTGGATGCTACCAGAACGGCAAGTACGAGAAAGTTCAGCTTCTTACCCATGTCGGTTGTGTTGAAAAGGTGGCGGTCTTATCCGGTTGGGCTAAAGACTGATCTGGCCGGCAGGCCGAAACGGGTTATTGTATTTTAGACAATAACCGTGCTTCGGATCAAATATAGCAACTCGATCGGGGAAATAATGAAAAAAAGGAGAGGAGATTCCTTCCGGAGTTCTTCCGACCGCTAGGAGCGGTCGGAAGGCTTCTTTTTTCTGCGGTTGTTCCACCGGCTCCGGGCGCGACCGTTGATCCCGCCGTTTCCA
>JAGQXA010000310.1 GCA_020436865.1 Saprospiraceae bacterium
ATCTTTCGGGCGAGCCGCTGATTGCCCTGGCGGACCAGCAGAAAGTACTTTCCGGGGCCGTTCTGGGCGAGGTTGACGTCGTCGCTGAAGCGTCCGCTGAAGGAGCCGAGATCGTAGTCGTAGATCAGCCGGCCGCTGCCGGAATAGATCCGCACGGAGGTTTCGCCGGCCTGCGGCAGCTCGAATTCCAGCCGGAAGGAACCTTCCAGCTGGTTGGAGGCGATGCGGATGGCGTTGAGCTTCAGGTTACTGCTCTGCGGCAGGTCCAGGTCGTATTTGTTGCGCATTTGCTGCGCATCGTCGGCGCCGACCTCCGATATCTGGGCGGTCAGGTCTGCCAGTGCAGGCGCCGCGCCGTGATGCAGTTCCAGTTCGAAATCGGGATCGATCTCGAATTGAAAGGTCTGGTCCAGTTCGTCGCAATCGCAATCCCGGCAGTTCTTGGTGGCGCTATACGATTTGATCGGGCCGGAAGCCTTGCTTTCCTTGCCGTTGCGCAGATAGGCCACCTGGATGGTCTCGCCGACGCGCAGGTTGTCGATGGCCATGCCGATGTCGTTCCAGTCGACCATGCGGTGGCCGTTGATCGAGAGGAGGCGGTCGCCGTTTTGCAGACCGATCTCTTTGGCGGTCGAATTGTCGACGATCCCGATGGCGATACCGCGATCGTTCTCGCCCGACGATTTGTGTTCCGTAATGCCCAGGAAGGGGTCTTCGCACTTGTTGCGACTGGGTTTTTCTTCGGCGTCGGACCGGCTTCCCAGTACGACGGGGATCTCCTTCTTTTGCCCCTGGCGGATCAGCAGGATGGTGGCCTTGTCGCCGGGGGCGTACTTCTTCAGGATGCCGGTCAGCTGCTGGTTCTCGCCGACACGGTATTCATCGACGCCATACACGTAATCGAAGGGACGGATGTCGGCTTTGGCGGCGGCGGAGCTGCGGATCACGCTAGTCACATAACTGCCGTAGGGATTGTCATAGCCGAGCTTTTCGGCCTTTTCCTTGTCCAGCCCTTCCGAATAGATCCCCAGGAAGGCATAGTCCTTCGAATCGCGGTAGGACTCGACGTTCTTTTCCACGATTTCCTCGCGAGGGCGTTGGGTGGTCAACGATTTGATGGCGCCGGAGGCCATGGCCGATTTTCCATTGCGGAGGTAAGTGACGTTTACCTGGGCGCCTGCCCGCAGCATGCCGATGGCGGTGGTGATATCATCCCAGTCGATCATCGGAAAACCATTGATGGCGGTGATGCGGTCGCCGTCCTGCAAGCCGATCGCCTCGGCCGTGGAGCTCTCGACGATATTGACGCCAATGCCGTCGGCAGAGGCGCCGGCTTCATACACGGGCGAAATGCCCAGAAAGGCCTTTTCACTTTGGCCTACTTTCTGATAGACGGCTTCTTCGCGGGTGCCCAGCACGACGTCGGCCGAGCGCTTGATCCCATTTCGCTGGTAGAAGATACGGGCCTTATTGCCCGGTTCGTAATCGGCCAGGATATCGCCCAGTCGATGATACTGTGTCGTCTCGCGTTCGTCGACCCGATAGATGTAGTCGAATGGCTGAATACCGGCCCGTTCGGCAGCGGTGTTGCCGATCACGGAAGTGACGTAGCTGCCATACGGATTGTCGAAGCCCAACTTCTTGGCTTTCTCCCGGCTCACGGTGTTGGACTGTACTCCTAAGAAAGCTGTGGCCGCAGCCGGCGCGATCGACAGATCGCGGAATTGCGTTTGTCCCGTGCCCTGGCCAGGCCACATAAACGCCACGCTGCAAAGTATTAAGATCAATTGTTTCATGACTAAACTGGATTTTCTTACGTTTCAACTCAATGACAAATCCCTTTCGGCAAAGTTGCTTTTTTCTAATTAATTTAGCCTCTCTGAATATCACCTCGAGCGCCATATGATGCGGCAATGTAAACGAATTTTTAGCGGGATGCTGATCTTGTTGATCTGCTCCTGCGCGACAAAGAAACCTCTCAGCGATATGGACGATGATCATGCCGAATGGTCGGTTCCCCTCTCCGTTCTACCGCTCCCGGTACGCCTGCACAAGGCCGAACTGGAGCGCGACCTGAACCGGCAGTTGGGAACGGTGCTGTACGAAGATAACGACCTGAAAGACGACGATCTGGCCATCCGGGCCGAACGAAGCGAGGACATCCGCCTTCAGATCGACGAGCAACAGATCGAATACCGGGTGCCCCTGAAGATCTGGGTAAAGAAGAACCTGCGGCTCACCAATGTAGAGGCCGAGGGCACGCTCGCGATCAACTTCCGCACCGAATACCAGATCCGGGAAGATTGGTCGCTGCAAACGACGACCGAAGTGACCAGCCATGAATGGATCCGGAAACCGGTTCTCAA
>JAGQXA010000311.1 GCA_020436865.1 Saprospiraceae bacterium
ACACGCAGCGCATCTACACCTGCGACGATCTGGGTAACAACACGATCCAGCTGTGGGTAACGGATGCCGCCGGCAACCAGGACTTCTGCGAGACCTTCGTACAGGTTCAGGACAACATGAACGCCTGCGGTAGCAGCAACACGCCGGATGTAGCCGGTGCAATCGCCAGCGAAGCCGACCAGCCCGTACAGGACGTAACGGTCGAACTGAGCGGCAACGGCATGTTCTCGGTAACCACCGATGCTTCCGGTAGCTATATGTTCACCAACCTGGTAGCCGGCAACGACTACTCGGTTACCCCGAACCTCGACGTAGACCACGACAATGGCGTATCGACCTACGACCTGGTGCTGATCACCAAGCACATCCTGGGTATCCAGCCGCTTGACAGCCCGTACAAGATCATCGCCGCCGACGCAAACCACACCAACTCGGTGACCACGACCGATATGGTCGAGATCCGCAAGGTGATCCTGGGCATCAACCAGGAGTTCCCGGCTAACACCAGCTGGCGCTTTGTAGATGCAGACTACGTATTCCCGAACCCGCAGAACCCCTTCACTCCGGGCTTCCCCGAAGTGATCAACTTCAACAACCTGACCTCCGACCAGCTCTTCGCTGACTTCGTAGCCGTCAAGGTTGGCGACGTGAACGGCACGGCCACCACCAACGCCGATCAGGGAGCTGAAGACCGCGCCGCCGGCATCTTCTTCCTGAACACGGCCGACGTGAAGGTTCAGTCGGGCAAGCAGGTCAGCGTAGACTTCACGGCCAGCGACTACGATGTTCTCGGCTACCAGTTTACCCTCAACTTCGACGCCAATGCTCTGCAACTGGTCGACGTAGTGGAAGGTGTAGCGCTGGAAGAGAACTTCGGTCTGATGAGCCTCGAAAACGGCATCATCACCACCAGCTGGAACGGAGAAGCCGCTAAAGACGCCGTACTCTTTACCCTGGTGTTCCAGGCTTCGGCCGACGCTCAACTGAGCGAACTGCTGACCGTCGACTCCCGCGTGACCAAAGCCGAAGCTTACAACAGCAACGGCCAGGCCATGGATGTCGCCCTGCAGTTTGGCAACACGGTAGCTGTCGCCGGTTTCGAACTGTACCAGAACACTCCGAACCCCTTCAAGGGCGAAACGACCATCGGCTTCAACCTGCCGGAGGCTGCCAACGCAACCCTGAAGATCATGGACGTGTCGGGTAAGCTGCTGAAAGTGGTCGACGGCGAATTCGCCAAAGGCTACAACCAGGTAAGCATCGACGCTAACGAACTGCCGGGAGTAGGCGTGCTCTACTACACGCTCGAAACGGCTGAATATACTGCCACGAAGAAGATGATCATCGTGAAGTAATCACGCTTGATCCCGGGGTGGTCCCGACAAAAAATCGGGACCACCCCTTCCTTTTTTACCGGAATGTCAGAATAAGACCCTATTTTTACCGCGCTTGTATTTGGAACCAGAAGGCTATTGAGAAAATGAAACTGACACCCCATATCCTTTCAACCCTTGTTTTGCTCTTTGCAGGGCTGGCGTATGGCCAGGCCCAGGATCCCGTGAAGGCCATGTTGCCCGGCGTGTATGGCACAGAGGGCAGTACCGTCGAACTCGACCTGAAAGTCGAGAACTTTCAAGATATGGTCAATAGCCAGTTTGCACTTTCCTTCGATACGATGATCCTCCAGTATCTGGAAGTCAGCAATTTTGGATTGACCCTCAACGGCGAGAATTTCGGCGAGCCCGGCGAAGGGCTGGTCGAGAACGGAGAATTCTCTTTTCTCTGGGTCGCCGACGATATCATCAACGGCGAAAGCGTCGCCGACCAAACCACTCTCTTTACCCTTAGCTTCAAGATCATCGGCATGATGGGCGATTCCAGCCCGGTAGCTTTTGTCGACGATCCGACCCCGATCGAATTCGGCGGCGTGAATGGCGTACTGGAGCACGAGCTGCAGGACGGTTACGTCAAAGTCGGCATGATCGATGCGGTCGAGGAAGTGATCACCCCGCACTTTACCTTCTATCCGATCACACCCAATCCGATCAGGGAGAGCGCTCAGCTGCGCGTCGACCTGCCGAGGAACGCTTCCATCCAATTGAAGATATTTGATGCCACCGGTCGCCAACTGCACCGGTCGGTCACTGATCTATATGCCGGCACGCAGATCATTCCGCTGCCGAAAAGCCTTTTTCCCGCCCCCGGGACCTATTTGATCCAACTATCCTCCGGAGAGGCCACGGCTTCGCAGAAGGTGTTGGTCGTAGACTAAGAAAAAAATTATCCTAAGAACAGAATCATACGAGCCCTATACTGAAAAATCGATTTGATCCCGTACCCTGAACTAGAAACAAAGCCGATATTTTTTTATTCCGTACAATAAATTTTTCCTTCACGTCCCAAATTCCGAACATATGAAGAGACTTATTACTATCCTGGTAATAGGACTTTCCCTTTTTTCCTATTCCGCTTTCAGCCAAACTCTTACGATCGCCGTTACTCCGCAAACCGTTAACATTGCAAACGGCGAAAGCGTATGTCTCGACCTGGTGGTGACCAACTTCACCGACATGGTCAGTATGCAATTCAGCATCAACTACGATCCGAACGTCTTGGACTTCGACATGGCCCAGAACTACAACCTTCCGGGCCTGGGCCCGTCGCAGATCGGTAACCCCTCCGCGGGTAACATCACGGTCTCGTGGCTGGCCGACGACGTCGTCGGCGGACAGGATCTGACGAACGGCACCTCGATCGTACAGCTATGCTTCACAGGCATTACCGCCAACGGCACTTCACCGATCACCATTTCCGGCACGCCGACCATTGTCGAGGTGACCAACACCACGGGCCTCGTCACGCTCAATGGCGTGAACGGCGAGGTGGTCGTCGGTTCCGGCGGCAGCGGTGGTTCCGGACTGGTCGTGGCTGCGCCCGACGTGTCGGCCTGCAACGGCGACAATGTCTGTCTGGAGATCACCGTGCAGAACTTCACCGATCTGGTGAGCATGCAATTCAGCATTAACTACAATTCCAGCGTACTGGCATTCGATCAGGCCACCGGCTTCGGCAACCTGCCTGGCCTGGGGCCGTCGCAGGTCGGCAATCCCTCGGCAGGGAACGTTACCGTGTCGTGGCTGGCCGACGATGTGGTCAATGGTCAGACGTTGCCGAACGGCACCGTGATCTTCGAGTTGTGCTTCGATGTGGTCGGCGGAAACGGCACCTCGAGCAATATCAACTTCAGCGGTACGCCGACGGTCATCGAAGTGACCGACGTGGACGGCCCGACCACCCTAACCCCGGATAACGGCAGCGTAACGGTCAACTGCGGCGGCAACCCGACCGACGGTTTGATCATCACCGCACCAGACGTTACGGCCGGCAACGGCGATCAGGTGTGCGTCGACCTCACCGTGGAGAACTTCGTCAACCTGGTGAGCATGCAGTTCAGCATCAACTACGACCCGGCCATCCTCGAGTTCGACATGGCGCAGGGCTTCAATCTACCGGGATTGGGAGCTTCGCAGATCGGCAACCCCTCGGCAGGCAACATCACCGTGTCGTGGCTGGCCGACGATGTGGTCAACGGACAGACGGTGCCCGACGGCACCGATATCGTCGAACTTTGCTTCACCGTCATCGGCGCGAACGGCTCGATGAGCCCGATCTCCTTCAGCGGTACGCCGACGGTGGTCGAAGTGACCGATGTCGACGGTCCGGTCGACTTCAATCCGGTCGACGGCAGCGTGACGGTTTCCGGTCCGGTCGACGGCCTGGTGGTCATCGCTCCGGAAGTGACCTCGCCGAACGGCTCGACAGTGTGCCTCGACATCAGCGTCGAAAACTTTATCGATATGGTGAGCATGCAATTCAGCATCAACTACAACTCGAGCGTATTGCAGTTTGCCAACTTCCAGGGCTTTGGCGCCCTGCCCGGCCTGGGCAGCTCACAAGTGGGCAACCCCTCGCCCGGCAATATTACCGTGTCGTGGCTGGCCGACGACGTGATCAACGGACAGACCCTTTCCAGTCCGACGACTATCTTCCAGGTCTGTTTCACCGTGATCGGCACGACCGGCCAGATGAGCAACATTACCTTCAGCGGCACGCCGACGGTCATCGAAGTGACCGACGTAGACGGTCCGGTGACCTTGTTCCCCGACCACGGCAAAGTGACGGTCGGTAATGCCTGTCCGCCCATCGCCGTGAGTGAAACGATCACTCCTTCCTGTGGGCAGGGTGCGACCGGTACGATCTCGCTGGATGCCAGCGGCGGCGACAACACTTACACCTACAACTGGTCGAACGGCGCCGGCAATACCAGCATGGTTACCGACCTGGCGGCCGGCATGTACACGGTGACCGTTTCGAGCTGCGGAGCCCAATTCGTCGAAACCTACGAGGTGGAAACGGCGCCGGGCATCAACATCACGCTCGATATCGTCAACGACGTAAGCTGCTCGGGCGGCAACAACGGCTCGATCTTCCTCAACGTCCAGGGCACCTTCCCGCTCAGCTACAGCTGGCAGGGCACGGGGCCGATCGGCAACCCGGGTGCGCAGAACATCAATAACCTGATCGCCGGCAACTATCAGGTGACGATCACCGATCCGAACGGTTGTCAGCTGGTTTCGCAATCGTACGTCGTCGAGCAGCCCCCGGCTGTGACGGCCAACGTGACCAACATCAACCACGTCGACTGCTTCGGCCAGGCCGACGGCTCGATCAACGTCAATGCCGGCGGCGGCACCGGGATGCTGACCTATAACTGGTCGGGCGGGCTGCCCAATACGCCGAACCCCACGAACGTGGCGGCGGGCAATTACAACCTGACGGTGGTCGACGAAAACAACTGTACCGTAACGATCAACAACATCCAGGTTACCCAGCCGCCAAACCTGACGGTGACCCTCGACGATGTGGTCAACGAATCGGCCGCCGGCGACGACGGCGCCATCAGCATCAGCGTGGGCGGCGGCTCTCCGGGCTACACCTACCTGTGGCAGGGGCCGGGCGGTCCGTACATCACGCAAGACCTGACGGGGCTGAACGCCGGCACCTACAACCTGACGGTGACCGACAATAACGATTGCATCAAGACGCTTTCCGTAGAGGTCGACAAACCGCTGACCGTACTACTAGCCTCGGTGACCAATGCCTGCTTCGAGGAAAACAACGGCGCTATCTACGTCGACGTGTCGGGCGGCAACCAGCCTTATACGTATAACTGGACCGGCCCCGGCGGACCGTACGGCGTCGAAGACTTGGTGGGAATTGGCGGGGGTACCTACAACCTGACGGTGACCGATGCCAATAACGATATGGTGAGCCTGCAGGTGAACATCGTCGAACCGGCCAACCCTTTCACGATCAATACGTTCATCAAGACGAATGTGTCGGCGCCCAATGTGTGCGACGGCTTCATTACGATCAACAATACCACGGGCGGCGTGCCGCCGCTGACCTACAGCTGGAGCGGCGGCCAGAGTGGCCCCAGCATCAGCAACCTCTGCGTAGGCACCTACTGCGTGACCATCACCGATGCCAACGGTTGTACCGTCGAGCAGTGCTTCGAAGTCGAATTCGTGCCGGTACCGCTGTTTGTGCTCAACAACGAAACGCAAGACATCAACTGCTTCGGCAATACCAACGGCAAGTGGCAGCTGTCGATCGAAGGCGGTATTCCGCCTTACACCTTTACCTTTAGCGACGGGGTCGTCGTGCCGAGCCTCAGCGGCGCCGTAACGCGCAACAACCTGCCCGCCGGCCCGATCAGCTGTACGATCACCGACAGTTTTAACCCGCCTCAGGAATTGGTGGTGGATACCGATATCTTCGAACCGGCGCAGATCGGTCTGGCCAGCGTGCTCATTTATCCGGAAACCGATGGCGTCAATGAAGGGGCCATCGATATCACGGTGAGCGGCGGGGTCGTGCCCTTCAGCTACCTCTGGGACAATGGCTTTTTGGGCCCGGATCCCTTCAACTTGCCGGAAGATTGTTTCTCGGTACAGATCGTCGACGGCAACGGCTGCGTGTTCGTTTCCGATCCGATCTGCGTACCGAAACTGGAAGTGGCCGGTTCGAATGTGACCGACAACTTCTGCTCGAGCGATCTCGATGGCGCCATCTCCTTTACGGTGGGCGGCGGGATCAACCCTCCGTTGACCTACACCTGGACGAGCCCCAGCGGGCAGACCTTCCAGACCAGCACGCCGAGTGCCAACGGACTGGCTTCCGGAACCTATCAGGTGGTCATTACCGACAATCTGGGCGTCAGCACGCCTCCGGTGGCTATCGAAGTCGGCTTCACCTCCGAGATCACGGCCACGGCGCAAGTCGTGACCAACTACAACGGGGTGAACGTCAGCTGCCCGAACGCACAGGATGCCGACCTCGTAGCCTCGGCTTCGAATGGCCAGGCGCCTTACTCTTTCGTGTGGTCGAACGGCACGACCGGTGCGAACAATCCCAATGTCGGCAGTGGCACTTATACCCTGGTCGCGATCGATGCCCTGGGTTGCATCGACTCGACCACGGTCGACGTGGTCGCTCCGAAGCCCATCGACGTGCAGGCCGACATTGTGCCGATCAGCTGTATAGGAGAAGGCGACGGCGAGATCGAACTGGCCGTTACCGGCGGTACGCCCGGCTACAGTTACAAGTGGAACGATCCGCTACAGCAAACGGGTAACCCGGCGGTCATGCTCGACAACGGCATCTATACGGTGACCATCACCGACGCCAACGGCTGTAACTTCTTCGAGGCCTTTCTGATCCAGGAGCCCGACTCTCTGCGGGTAAAGATGGAAAGTACGGCCGACGGAGGTAGTGGCAACGGCACCCTGACCGCGTTGGTCACGGGCGGCAATGCCCCGTACTCCTACGATTGGAACGTACCCGGTTCTGCCAACAGCAGTACCGTCGGCGGACTGAGCCCGGGCGAGTACTTTGTGCGCGTGACCGACGCAGGAGGATGCTCGATCGTAGTTTCCGGCTTCGTGTCGAACGGCGCCATCGATTGCCTGGAATATCGCACGGTGATCACGCCCGAGGGCGACGGCTGGAACGAGGAGTTCCTGATCAACTGCCTCGATCTGTACGACCAGCACCGCCTCGAGATCTACAATCGTTGGGGGCAGCTCGTCTTCGAGTCGACCAACTACGGGAACGACTGGAAGGGTACCAACGCCAGCGGTGAAGATCTGCCGGAAGGGGCCTACTACTTCGTGTTCGAATACCGCGATTCCGACGGCAAGATCAAACAGAAGAAGGGCCACATCACCCTGATTCGATAGGGGATGTGAGACAGGAGATTTGGGATTTGGGATGTGAGAAGGCATCTCAAATCTCATATCCCAAATCTCAAATCCCATTTCCCAAATCCCATATCTCAAATCCAACAAGATGAAAAAAATATACTTCCTCCTCATAAGCCTGTTCTGCTCCTTGTCGATCCTGCAAGCCCAGGACCAGGCCATTTTCACGCAATACCACATTTCCCCGATTCTGATCAACCCGGCGGTTGCCGGTTTTACGGAATACCATGAGTTGCAGCTCAACGTGCGCAATCAGTGGACGGGCTTTCCCGGCGCGCCGCTGACCTATGCGGGCATGTACAACGGGCCGATCGGCAAGACGTTGGGGCTTGGCGCCGGCCTGTTGTCGGAGAACGTCGCCTCGATGACCCGCCTGCGCTTTCAGCTCAACTACGCTTTCCGCTATCAGATCCAGAACGTAAAGGTTGCGGCCGGTTTTTCGACCGAATTCTCCAACCTGTCGCTCAATAACGATGTATTCAGCAACGGCTTCTACCAGCAGGGCGATCAGGTGATCGACGATTTCGATCAGGGCGAGAAGATCTTCGACGCGACCCTCGGCTTTTTCGCGACGATCTCCGACAAGACTTTCATCGGTCTGTCCTTTCCGAACCTGATCGTAGCCAAGATCAGCGATATCGAATCGGGTTCTAACGAAGGTTCTTTCTTCAAGTACTACATCTTCCATGTGGGCTCGAAGTTCGAGTTCACCGACGCCAATTTTTCGCTCGAGCCTTCGGTCATGCTTCGCAGCATCAAAGACGTGCCGTTCAGCATGGACTTCAACCTCAAGGCCGGTTTCCTCGACGATCGTCTGATCGCAGGCATGTCGTACCGGGCCGGCACCGGCGGCGCCCTGGGCCTTCTGCTCGGCACCGAACTCGACAATTTCCGGATCTTCTATTCCTACGACCTTTCCTTCCAGGATTTTCAGCAGTACAGCAGCGGATCGCATGAAGCGACCCTGGCCCTGCGCTTGAAGGGGAAGAAGAAACCGCTGGGGTATTGAGGCTGGATGCTGGATGTTCGATCTTGGATGTTGGTACGGTCTTACCAAGAACCAACATCCAACATCTAAGATCCAAGAATAGATGTCCTTTAACAATTGGTTTTTGGGATGGCCTCTCCTCGCTCGCGGGGGGAGGCTTCTTTTCTGCAACCCCTTTTCTCCCTTTCTTCATTTTTGGCACGATTTTTTCATTACCCTTACCGACGGCCACTTTCACAGCCTACCGGCCAGCTCCTGGAGGCGTTCGCGGACAAAGAAGGCGGCCGTAGTAAATGACTTGATTTGTTGTACTGAAAACCGATGATCTTTAAGCCTTTCAATTAGTCCTACTGACGCATCCATTGGGTGGCGCCAATCGCAGACCTGCATCGAACATTACCCAAGCCTCCCGGATGCAAAAACGACTGGTAATAAGCGGGTTGACCATTTCTGGTCAGACCCGCTTATACCGGTTCGTTCTCCTTCAGCCCGTTCGGGCAAAAAAATACCATAACCTGGGTATAAAATTAACGTGGACATAGCGGTATATTTGTAATGTTCAATTGAGTTGAACAAAAGATTACAGACAAGTTATAATCCACCTTTAGCGAACGCCATGAGCATTTTTACCTCCGACCTTTCTTTTAGTTTTCCCGTATTTTTTTCCTAGGCGTTTTACATTGATGGATTTAGCATATTCCGTGGTGGAGAGATAGGCTCCAGTTAGTTCTGGGTCACTGAGGATCGTTGAAATTTTGTCGGACGCATCTACCTTATTAGAAGGGCTACTCGATGTGATCGGACAAAGTGAGATTATCCCGCAGTGCCGTTTTTTTGGTTGCTGTTAACAAATTATAATCTCGTGTCAAAAACAACGAATCTCTCTGTCAGGAGTCATCGTTAACCAGGATGGGCATCAGCCGCGTACCTTGCGGCTGATGCCTATTTATTTTTGTGTATATACTTAGGTTTTCTTACTACGCATTAACAATTTTTGTTTCACCAAAACTTCGGATCTCATGAAAAAAGCGAATTTTTCGCTGGTGCTCTCCAGCATCGTTTTTCTGCTTTTTCTGGGAGTTTCAAACCTGAGTGCGCAGACATTTGCGAGCACGCTGGGCTTAAACGCTCCCATCG
>JAGQXA010001026.1 GCA_020436865.1 Saprospiraceae bacterium
ACCGAGATCGAACTGACCGTGCGCCGACCGGGCGAAGACAAGGACCTTTCCATCAAACTGTCGCGCGATGAGGTCAAAGTGCCCAACGTACCTTATTCCGGTATGGTCAACGACGGGATCGGCTATATCGCCCTGACCACCTTTACCCGCGATGCCGGACGGAATGTCGGCGACGCCCTCATGAAACTGAAAAAGGACCACCCCGATCTCAAAGGGGTCATCTTCGATCTGCGCGGCAATGGCGGCGGACTCCTCACCGAAGCCGTCAACGTATCTAACGTCTTCATTCCGAAGGGCGAACTCGTCGTGACCACCAAAGGAAAGGTCCAGGATTGGGATCGGAGCTTCAAAACCCTCAATGCTCCGATCGATGAAAAGATCCCGCTCGTGGTACTGATCAACGATCGTTCCGCCTCGGCTTCCGAGATCGTCTCCGGGGTGCTGCAGGACTACGACCGCGGCGTACTCCTCGGCCAGCGGTCCTACGGTAAGGGCCTCGTGCAGAACACCTACGATATCGGCTACAATTCCAAGGTGAAAATGACCACCGCCAAGTATTATATACCCAGCGGCCGCTGCATCCAGAGTGTGGAATACCAGGATGGCGAGCCCGTCCACATTCCCGACGAACAGCGGGCTCAGTTCCAAACCCGCAATGGTCGTACTGTCCTCGATGGAGGCGGCGTCAAACCCGACCTCATGGTCGATAAGAACCTCAATAAGTCGGTGGTCAAAGCCCTGCTCGAACAGTACCTCCTTTTCGACTACGTCACGCAGTATTGCCTGAAGCACGAAGACATCGGCCCGGTCGCCGACTTCCACTTCACCGGTTGGGACGATTTTCTCGCCTTCCTCGAAAAATCGGATTTTCAGTACGAAACGCAGAGCGAACAGTTGCTGATCCAGCTCCAGGAAAGATCGGCAGCCGAAGGCTACGACCTCTCCGATCAGATCGCGCAACTGGAAAAGAGGGTCGAGGAGATCAAACGCTCCGAATTAGCCGAAAACAAAGCAACGATCGTAGACTTGCTCGAAAAGGAGATCGCCAGTCGCTACCACTACCAACGAGGTAAGATCCAGATCGGCCTCCGAAACGATGCAGAGATCGTCGAAGCGGTCCAGCTCATCAATTCGCCCGAGAAATACAAGAAGCTGCTCGACCTCTAGGGCTACCGTTGGCAGGTACAGTTGACAGGTACAGTTGGCAGGGTTGCTTCCTGCCAACTGTACCTGCCAACTGCCAACTGCCAACTGCCCACGGTCAACCCAGCAACCCGATCCCCAGATACAACAAGGCCGTTGCTCCGCCCGCCAGCAAGGCGTAGGGCAACTGCGTGCGCACATGATCGATATGGTCGCTGGCAGAGGCCATCGACGATAAGATCGTCGTATCGGAAATGGGCGAACAATGATCGCCGAAAACGCCTCCGCCCATGACGGCAGCAATGGCCAGATACACGTTGGCGTCCAACTGCTGTGCCATCGGCACCCCGATCGCCATCATGATCGCAAAGGTCCCCCAGGAGGTACCGGTCGAAAAAGCGATGAAACAACTGATCAGGAAGACCAGTACCGGCACTAATTGCGGGGAAAGCCAGCTACTGGTAATGTCGGCCACATATTGTCCCGTATGCAATTCCTTGCAAACCGTACTAATGGCGAAAGCCATCATCATCAACAAGGCCAAAGGCATTAGTCCGGAAATGCCCTTCAGGGTCAGGTCGATCATTTCCCGAAAGCGCAGGATCCCTTGTGCCCGGTAGAAAAGCATCGAAAAAAGGACGGAAGTGAGCACGGCGATCAATACAGCGGTCGAACCCGACCCCTGACCGATCGCGTAGAAGGCCTTTTCGAAAAAGCCGGCTGCCGGCAACTCCGCTTCAGCGGCGCCCCAGCCTGTGTAGGTTAGCATCACCGGCATCATCAGCACCATCAGGCCGATCGGCACGATCATATTGCGCGCCCGCGGGGTGATGCCCTCCTTCGCCTCCACATCGGTAAGTTCTTCAGAGATCATCGGCTGGGCGTCGTCGGCCAACAACTTCCCTTCCTCCCGGGCGCGACGCTCAGCCCTGGCCATCGGTCCGAAATCGCGCTTGGAGAAAATGACGACCAGCACCAACAACAAAGCCAGCATCGGATAGAAGTTGTAGACCATGGCCCCGAACATGGTGCTGAACGGATGCTCGAAGCCCTGTGCAGCCAGCAACCCCATGATAAACGCGCCCCAGGCATTGAAGGGGATGAGAATGGAGGAAGGGGCCGAACTGGAGTCGGCAATATAGGCCAGCTTCTCGCGCGGAATTCTAAGTTCGTCGAACACGGGCCGGTACAAAGCGCCGACCGTCAGTACGGAAATGCTCGACTCGACAAAGATCAACAGGCCCGTCAACCATGCCAGCAATTGCACGATCACCCGATTGCTGCCGGCCTTCC
>JAGQXA010000312.1 GCA_020436865.1 Saprospiraceae bacterium
CTAATGGCCGGCGCCGAACTCGACGAGCACCCCGGCCCCGGCAAACGCGAATGGTTCGCCCTGACGTACCACAGCTTTGTGCTGTGGAATATTCTGACGACCTTCTGGGTCGCCAATTCCGCCCTGATGGCCGGGCTGCTGGCGATGACCATCAATGCCGGATTCATGACCGTGCCCTGGCTCCTGTACCGGCGCAGCCAGCGGTACATACCCCGGTTGGCCGGCCTGGCCCTGATCGCTTTCTGGATCTCGTTCGAATACATTCACCTGCGCTGGGATCTCACCTGGCCCTGGCTGACCCTGGGCAACGCCTTCGCCGAGCACCCCTCCTGGGTACAGTGGTATGAATACACCGGCGTATTCGGCGGATCCTTGTGGATCCTGCTGGCGAACCTGTTGATCTTTCAGATCTGGCAAAGGTACCTGCAGCCGGGTCAAGGCGTACCGCCCGTCAGATGGCTGGCGCTCGCCGCCTGCCTACTGGCGCCGCTGGGCGGCTCGCTGGTACGGTACTACACATTCGAGTCGCATACCACGACAGGACCTACCGAGATCGTCGTGGTACAACCCAATTTCGAACCCCATTACGAAAAGTTCAATGTGCCCGACGACCGGCAGCTCGAGCGCTTTCTGCACCTGGCCGACTCGGCAGTCACGCCGCAAACCCGGGTGTTGGTCTTTCCGGAAACGAGCTTCGGCCCTTTGCGCGACCGCGAACTGGGGAAAGACCGGCTCACGCGAAAACTCCAGCAATACGTCGACCAACATCCGCAACTGGAGCTGATCGCAGGCCTGAGCGTGTATCACCTGTTTGCCAACGACGAGCCGCGCACGCCTTACGTGCGCTCGCGCGTGCGCACGCCGGGCGACACCCTTTTCTGGGAGTCATACAACGCCGCCGTACAGTTCGTGCCCGGCCGCGATACCGTGCCGATCTACCGAAAGTCAAAGCTGGTACCGGGGGCCGAGTTCCTCCCCTACCGCCGGATCTTCTTTTTTCTGGAGCCGCTGGTCAACAAGCTCGACGGCTCGATCGCCGGGCTCGGCGTACAGCCGAGCCGCTCCGTCTTCACCGATGCGAACGGGATCGGTTATGCGCCGGTCATTTGCTATGAATCCGTATTTGGAGAGTACCATACCGGCTACATCCGCGCCGGCGCACAGGTCGGACTGATCATGACCAACGACGGCTGGTGGGACAACACGGCCGGCCACAAGCAGCATTTGCGCTACGCCTCCCTGCGGGCCATCGAAACACGACGACCGTTTGCACGGGCGGCGAATACCGGCATTTCGGCCTTCATCGACCAGCGCGGCGACATCCATCAGCCCACGGCCTACGACGAGGCGGTGGCCGTACGCGGGACTGTGCTGCCGAACGACCGCATCACCTTCTATGTGCGCTGGGGCGACCTGATCGGACGCCTGGCGCTGTTCACCGCGATCGTGCTGCTGTTGAATAACTTCGTGAAAGGAAGACTGCGAAAAGGAGGGGCCTCCGAATAGAAAAGGTCCAAGGATCCCTGGAACCAGGGATCCTTGGACCTCTCTTTCATCTCTTATCTTTCATCTTTCTACCAGACCCTACCTGAGCTTCGGCCGACGCCGCTTCCCACCCTGCCGCAGAGCGGCGTGCCCCTGCTTACCGCCCATCTGAGCCGCTTTGAGTTGGCCTCGGTTGTTGAGGGCCTTTTCGAACTGGCGGATCTGTTCTTTGACGTTGGCGTCGGTTACCTTGCACTGCTTCGCATTGCGGAAGTAGATCTTGGCCTGATTCCACTTTTGTTTGGTGGCGGCGATATTGGCCAGCTGCAGCTGTACCATAGCCTTCTCGTTATCCGTCGGCACGTCGATCTTCTCGGCCTTTTGCAGCCACATTTCCGCCTCGTCGACCTGCTGCCGGTACTGGGCGATGCTGCCTTTCATCATGTAGTAGTAGGCCCGGTTAGTGCTGTACAGCAAACGCGGACTCAGGGTCAGGTTCAGTCGTTTCTCCACGCCGTCGAAGTCGGTGTTCTGCATGAACAGGGCGGCCGATTGCACGGTGCCCAGCAGGACGTATCCGACGAGCAGGAAAACACCGACGAGCAGGAAGGGGAAGGCATACCAGAATCCGAATTGAAACGCCAGCACCGTTCCGCCGATCAGACACAGGGCGACCAGGGCAAAACGCAGGTATATATTGATGCTAAACATAGTTGAGATAATTTTTGCAAAAATACGAAAATAATTAGCGGTCGGAATGCTTTAAGCGTTCCGACCGCTAGTTTTCATGACGCTGCACGGCCTCTTCGAGCTGCTTCAGGTTCTCCCGGATCATCAGATCGTCCGTCGGTTCGGTCTTGGCCCGTTCGAGAAAGGTTTGAGCCGCCTCCAGGTTCTTTTGCACGAAGTAGACATGGGCCAGGTTCAAACAAACCAGCGCCCGGTCGGTACCGTTGCGCAAGCCGAGATCGAGCGCCCGGAGCAAATGTTGTTCGCCTTGTTCGAGCTCCTTTCGTTGCAGTTCGATCATTCCCTTGGAGAAATGATAATAGGCCCGGTGGCGTCTGGTCAGCCAGTCTGGCCGCTTGACCTGCCGCAGCAGGGTATCGGCTTTTTCCCAGTTCCCCCTTTTCAACTGGTGAAAGGCGATCCAGACATTCCCAAACAGAAAATGGGTCAGCAGCAGCAGAAAGGCGGCGGCGTACAAGTACCAGGCGGCCTTCCATCCCAGTTGCAGATGCAGCAACAGGCCGAGGCCGGCGAACAGAACGACCAGTACGAGCCGGATCCAGGAAGAGAACATAAGCACTAATTTTTAGCCTTGAGTAAATCCGGATGGCTGAGCAACATCCAGTTGCCGCCGACTTCCAGATAGGCGCCTTTCGGAAAGACCGTTCGAAATCGATCCTGATAGAAGGTCCGGGTGTTCTGCCGGTCTTTTTTCGTCACCGCGAGGCGATTATAGAGCAGCAGTCCGCCCGGGCTTAACAATTCGCGCAAGGCTTGCAAGAACTCGATCGATTCAAAATCAGCCGGTACGGTATCGTCGAGGAAGATGTCCATCGCGATCAGATCGTAGCTTTCTTCCGTCAGGCCGACGAAGCTGCGGGCGTCGGCACAGATCGTTTGCATCGGCGAATGCAGATCGGATAGTCCGTATTTGTCGGCCAGGTAGATGACCGACTCGTCGATCTCGACGGCGGTATAGGCATAAGTTCGGTGAAAGACTCGTTCGAGCATATAGGGCACGCTGCCTAGTCCGAGCCCGAGCACCAGCACCTCCGTACCCGGCAGATCGTCGAGCCGCAATCGCTGGAAGGTCTTCAGGAAATTATCGTAGAGGTCGGCATGAGAATAAACGGCATTGGCCGTACAAAGTTGATATCGACCCCGGTTCAGGCTGACGTACAGATGGGGATTGATATCGCTCGGGGCGCTTTCCATATGGAATTCCACCAGATAGCTCAGCCATTTCTTCCAGAGGGGAATCCGCATATCGTCAGTTCTTCTTTTCCCACCGCCGGTACTTCGCGGTATCTTCGAAAATGCGCAAGAGGATGATTCGATCTTCGGCGCTCAGCTGCTGCTGCCGGCGGGTCATGACGAGTTCAGCCGTTTCGAAGGCCTTTTCGGTAGAATAGGTGGTGAAGCCTCCGGCTCCGCCCCAGGAAAAAGAAGGGATGAAATTGCGGGGGAAGCCGCTGCCGAAGATATTGGCGGAAACGCCGACGACCGTACCGGTATTGAACATCGTGTTGATCCCGCACTTGGAGTGGTCGCCCATGATCAGTCCGCAGAACTGCGTGCCGGTGAGTTCGAAGCGTTCGGTGGCATAGTCCCACAACTTCACCTCGGCGTAGTTATTCTTCAGGTTGGAGTTGTTGGTATCGGCGCCCAGATTGCACCATTCTCCGAGGTAGGCGTGGCCCAGGTAGCCGTCGTGCCCTTTGTTGGAGTAGGCCAACAGCACGGAGTTGCCGATCTCGCCGCCTGCTTTCGACCAAGGTCCGATGGTGGTGCCGCCGTAGATCTTGGCGCCCATCTTGACCGTGCCATGCTCGCACAGGGCGAACGGGCCGCGGATCAGGGCCCCTTCCATCACTTCGGCGTCTTTGCCGATGTAGATGGGGCCGGTTCGGGCGTTGAGCGTGGCGCCCTCGACGACGGCGCCTTCCTCCAGGAACACTTGTTCCGCCCCGAGCACCAGATTGGTCTCACCAAGAGGCTGCGAAACGCGACCGGCGGTCAATAGGTCGAAATCGTCGCGAATGGCCTGTTCGTTCAGGGAGAACAGATCGGCCAGCTGATCGATCTTCACCAGCATGGTCGGGTCGCCTTCGAAGCCGGCCAATTCTCCGATGTCGTCGTCGTTCATCAGGCGGGTGAACTGGTATTCGTCGAGCCGCGCCGCAATGAGTTCGCCCTGCGACAGCAGGGCCTCGTTGGCGCTCAGTTGTTCGATTACGTGGCAAAGCTGCTTCGTGGGCAGCACGGCGGCATTGATCACGTAGTTTTGATCGGAAATGACGATCGGGTATTTGTCGGCCAGGTAGTCCTGGGTGATATAAGAAGCTTTTCCACCGAGCCAGCGCTCCCATTTCTCGCAAATGGTCAGAATGCCCACCCGCAACTCGCCCACCGGGCGGGTGAAGGTCAGCGGTAACAAATGGTCGCGGACATCGCTATCGAAAAGGATCAGGTTTTTCATACTCATTCTAGGTCGACAGTAACCCTACAATGATACGAAAAAAGTCCCAACCATAACTGATTGGGACTTTCTTCGCAAAATGCGGTCCGAAAGAG
>JAGQXA010001027.1 GCA_020436865.1 Saprospiraceae bacterium
CCTGAAACTTGCCCAGGCTCTGTACCAACGGCTTCAGAGCATATTGCCGGTTGAGCTTGTGCAAGATGCGCTCGCGCAGCGGATGCCCGGCCGGGGCTTGCCACAACAGGTCCTGCAAGAACCCGGCCTCCTCGGTATCGATCAATTGATGATCGATGGAGTGGTCTACTAGCAGGAAATAGCGGTTCTTCTCGTCTTTGTCGATCTGGTAGCCGACCGACTCCAATAGGTGAAAATACTTGTAAACGGTACGGGGGGTGGTTTCGATCAGTTGGGCCAACCGCGAAGCCGTGCGGTACGGCCGCTGGCTCAGGCATTGGATCAACCGGAATACTCGATAGAGCTTTTGTTGGTCGGTCATGGTCAAGAGGGGTTATCGCGCTCTAAAATAGCAAATTCCCCGGGTACACTCCTCAATTTTCCCTACTTTTGCCCTACCCTCCACAACAAGCCGCAATCCACCTTATGCAGAATTCATTGAACATCAGCGACCCCGTATTCGTGCCGGCCGAACGTTCCGCCCTGGAACGGCGCTTCCTGCGCTACATCAAAGACGAACGCGACCTGCCCTTCGTCTGGCTTATCCTGCGCATTTCGCTGTCGGTCGTGCCGTTGGCCGTCGCCCTGTTCCTGGTGCCGCTCGGGATCGTTTGGGGTATCCTGGGCGCTGCCTTCATATTCCTGCTGGTCTACTTCCTGGGGCCCTTTACCCTCATGTTGCACAATACCAGCCACCGGACGCTGTTCAAGAGCGAGTACAAGAAGGGCAATTTGCTCATCCCCTGGGTGCTCTGCCCCTTCATGGGCCAGTCGCCGCAAACCTACTTCAGCCACCACATCGGCATGCACCATGCCGAAAACAACCTGCCGCCCGACAAGAGTGCAACCATCCTCTACCGGCGCGACAGCCTCGTCGACTTCCTCAAGTATTTCTTCCGCTTCCTCTTCGTGGGCATCATCGAAATGAGCGGCTACTTCCGGCAAAGCAACAAGCGCAAGTTCCTGAAGAATGCCGTCGTCGGCGAACTGCTCTTCCTCGGCATGTGCGTCGCCCTCTCTTTCGTCAGCCTGCCGGCCACGTTGCTGGTATTCGTCCTGCCGCTGATCATCGTGCGCTTCGCCATGATGTCGGGCAACTGGGCCCAACACGCCTTCGTCGACCCCGCCGCTCCAGCCGACAACTACCGCAATAGCATCACTTGCATCAATACGGTTTACAACCAGAAGTGCTTCAACGACGGCTACCACATCGGCCATCACCTCAAGCCGCATATGCACTGGACCGACATGCCGGTCGATTTCCAGAAAAATGCCGACAAGTACGGCGAAAACCAGGCCATCGTGTTCGAAAGTCTGGACTACCACCAGATCTGGTGGAAACTCATGAACAAACGCTACGATCAACTCGCCGAACACGTGGTCGACCTCGGCCATAACTTCCGCTCCAAGGAAGAGATCGTCGCCCTGCTGCAAAGCCGCACCAAGCCCATCGCCTGGCCGGCGGGTAGTTGATTAGGGTATTGGTTAATTGGTTTGTTGGGGGATCGGATCCATAGGTCCAAGGTCTATCCAGCATCCAACATCCAGTATCCAGTATCCAATGGGTAACCTTTCCCCCTCTCCCGGTATACCATACCGTAAACCTTCTTTTTTCTCCACAAAACCAAACAGCCATGAAAAAAGGCACCCTCTACCTGTTTTCCTTCCTTTTCCTTGCCCTCCTGTTCTCTCAAACGGGCTTCGCCCAGGGTTCCGTCGGCCAGCTGCCGGCACTCGACATCAACCGGAACAACTCCTGGGACCCCATCCTGCAGCAGAACGCCGCCGTCATCGAAGGCGACACCATCGGCGACCTGCGCTTCCAGGGCTTTGTGCTCGACGGCTACTACCACCCCTCCGCCAAGATCCGCACCTACGTGTCGGGGCCGGTGGGCAACAATAGCGTACCGGGCAACCTGATCTTCATGACCGGCACCCCCTGGCCCGTCATGCGCATGACCGTGGCCCACAACGGCAACGTGGGGGTCAATACCTTCGAGCCGGCCGAATTGTTCACCGTGTCCGATGAAACGCCGGTAGTGCGCTGGGAAAAAAGTGGGACCGATGCCATGGACTACGAGATCTACGGCGGAACCGACGGCGGACTCTTTTTCCGCGGCGGCGCCGACGATAATGGCCCGGGCTTGACCGACTACATGGTCCTGACGGCCATCGGACGCCTCGGACTGGGCACCAATACGCCCGACCAACTGCTGACCATCTCCGACGAGTCGCCCGTGTTCCGCCTGGAAAGCGACGTAGCGGCCGACTATGAGGTCTACAACCAATCGGGCAACCTGCTCTTCCGCGGCGGCGCCAACGGTACCGGCGGCGCGCTGACCGATTTCATGGTCCTGACCGGTAGCGGCAACCTGGGCGTCGGCACCACCTCGCCCCAGCGCCTGCTGACGATCTCCGCCGAAGACGAAACGGCCTTCCGCTTCGACCGCACCGCCGGAAAGGACGTAGAACTGATCGCCGGCGCCGACGGCGACCTCTACTTCAATGGCGGCGCCAACGGCACCGGCAGTGACCTGAATAATCTGATGTTACTGAAAAACGACGGGCGCCTCATCCTCGGCACCGAGCTCATGCCGGCCGACTACCTGCTTTCGGTAGGGGGCGCCGTGATCTGTGAGGAGGTGAAAGTAGCCCTGCAGGCCGACTGGCCCGACTACGTCTTCACCGACGAATATACCCGCCCCTCGCTCGAGGAGGTCGATGAGCACATTCAGCAGAACGGCCACCTGCCCAATATTCCCTCTGCGCGCGAAGTGCAGGAAAACGGGCTGAACCTCAGCGAAATGGCGGTCGTGCAACAGGAGAAGATCGAAGAGATCTACCTGCACCTGATCGACATGAACGAACAGATCAAGGCCCTGCAGGCCGAAAACGAACAACTGAAAGCGGCTAACGCTGCCCTCGCGCAGCAAAAGGGTAAAAAGCGCCACTGAACCAGGCGAACGCCATTTTTTAACCCGGAAAAAA
>JAGQXA010000313.1 GCA_020436865.1 Saprospiraceae bacterium
AACGATCCAGCACGTATTCATCGGCAGTTGCACGAACTCGCGGATGGAAGATCTACGCCTCGTAGCTCAGTTCGTAGCCGGAAAAAAGGTCGCTCCGCACGTGACCGCCATGATCGTGCCCGGATCGAAACAGGTCGAGCAACAAGCCATTGCCGAAGGCCTCGATCGCATCTTTGCGGAAGCGGGATTCGATTTCCGCGAACCCGGCTGTTCGGCCTGTCTGGGCATGAATGAAGACAAGATCCCTCCAGGCGAGTACTGCGTGTCGACTTCCAACCGCAATTTCGAGGGCCGGCAAGGACAAGGGGCCCGCACGATCCTGGCCAGTCCGCTCACCGCCGCCGCCGCCGCTATTGCCGGCAAGGTGGTCGACGTGCGGAGCGCCCTGGAACCGGCCGACGAAGCAATCGCCTAAAAACAACATCAACAGCATGGAAAAATTTCAGCATATCCGCGCCACCGCCGTTCCGCTCCCCATCGAAGAAGTGGATACCGATCAGATCATCCCCGCCCGCTTTCTCAAGGCAACCACCCGCGAGGGTTTCGGAGAAAAACTGTTCCGCGACTGGCGTTTCCGGGCCGACGGCAGTCCGGTCGGCGATTTCGTCCTGAACAATGCGGCATACCAAGGGCCCATCCTCGTGGCCGGAAAGAACTTCGGCTGCGGGTCGAGTCGCGAGCACGCCGCCTGGGCCTTGTTCGACTACGGCTTCCGGGTGGTCGTATCCAGCTTCTTTGCCGATATTTTCCGGATGAATGCACTCAACAACGGCCTGTTGCCTGTACAGGTAAGCCCATCGTACCTCGACCGCCTGTTCCGGGCGATCGAGGCCGATCCTCAGGTGACCATTGAAGTCGATCTCGAAAAACAAACGATCAAACTGGCCGACGAGCCCATTGGAGAGACCTTCGAGATCGATCCGTACAAAAAAATATGCCTGCTCAACGGATACGACGACCTCGATTATTTGTTGAGTATTAAGAAGCAGATCGAGGCCTTTGAAAACGCCTAGGGAGGGCCACTCGAAAAAGAATCATCTTCAAAACATACCGGGAGGGGGGCCGCAGGCGTTCCAACCGCAAACTCCTTACACATGGATCATATTCCCACGAACAAGATAAAACTGGCCGTCCTCCCCGGCGACGGGATCGGCCCGGAAGTCATCGAACAAGCGGTGAAGGTACTGGATGCCGTGGCCGAACGCTACGGGCATTTTTTCAGCTACTGCTACGGCGACATCGGCGCCATAGCCATCGACCATACCGGCTCTCCACTGCCGGAAGAGACCCTGGAAGCCTGCCGCACTGCTTCGGCCATTCTCATGGGAGCGATCGGACATCCGCGTTATGACCAGGATCCCAACGCCAAAGTGCGTCCCGAACAAGGCTTGTTGCAGTTGCGTAAATCTCTTGGCCTGTTTGCCAACATACGCCCGGTGACAGCCTACGACGGCCTTCTGGACCTTTCGCCCCTGCGCCGCGAGATCCTGGCCGGCACCGATCTGATCATCTACCGAGAGCTGACCGGAGGGCTTTATTTCGGGGAGAAGGAAGAAGGCGACCGGCAAGCATCCGACCTGTGCCGCTATACTGTCGAAGAAGTCGACCGCGTGGCCCGGTTAGCCTTCGAAAAGGCCGGGCAACGCCGGAAACGGCTCACCTTGGTCGACAAGGCGAACGTGTTGGCCACTTCGCGCCTGTGGCGACGCCGGATCATGGAATTGGCCGGCGATTATCCGGATGTCGAGGTCGAATACCTGTATGTCGACAATGCCGCCATGCAGTTGGTGCTGAACCCCTCTTACTTCGACGTGATCCTTACCGAGAACCTCTTCGGCGACATCCTTTCCGACGAGGCCAGCGTACTGGCGGGTTCCCTGGGTATGTTGCCCTCCGCTTCGATCGGACTGCAAACGTCCCTGTTCGAGCCGGTGCATGGCTCTTATCCGCAAGCGGCCGGACAAGACATTGCCAACCCGATCGCTGCGGTGCTCTCCGCGGGCATGATGCTCGATCAGTTAGGCTTGCAGCCGGAAGCGGAAGCGGTACGTTTGGCAGTTACCCGGGTGCTGCGTCTCGGCGTAGGCACTCCCGATCTGAAGCCGAACATCGGCTGCAGTTGTTCCCAGTTTGGCGACTTACTGGCTTCTGCGATCATCGAGGGCGAGGAATTTAGTCCGCGACGAGAGAAAATGGAAGCGGGGGCCTCGACGATCATTTAGCCTCCTACCCTTCCCGGAAAATGGCGGTTTGTGGAGCCGCGCCTTCCTGCTCCCAGGCCCGGTACATTCCCTCGGAGTTGAACTCCAGCACGATCCCACCCTGGGCATCGACGGCGATCAACCCGCCGTCGCCGCCCAGGGCAAGCTGCTTCTCCCAGATCACCTTTCTGGCCGCCTCGTTCAGGTTGAGGCCGGCATACTCCATTAAGCAAGACAGGTCGTAAGCTACTACGCCGCGAATGAAGTACTCGCCGTAACCGGTGCAAGACACCGCGCAGGTCAGGTTATTCGCATAGGTGCCGCTCCCGACCAGCGGGCTGTCGCCAATCCTCCCGAAACGTTTGTTGGTCACTCCCCCGGTAGAGGTTGCCGCCGCCAGGTTGCCGTGCCGGTCGAGCGCAACTGCGCCCACAGTGCCGTACTTATCTGAGCTGTGATCGATGAAAATGGCGTTCTGCCGAAGGGCCGACTGCCATTGATCGTAGCGGAATTGATCGAAAAAATAATCCGAAGCCTCGAGTTCGACGCCCTGTGATCTGGCAAATTCAAGGGCTCCTTCCGCGGCCAGGAACACATGAGGCGAGTGCTCCAGGATACGCCGCGCCAGGGTGACCGGATTCCGCACCGAAGGGATCAGCGCGACGGCCCCGGCATTCAGTGTACGACCACACATGATAGCGGCATCCATTTCCTGACGGCCATCGTGCGCAAAGACCGAACCACGGCCGGCGTTAAAGAGCGGACAATCTTCCAGGAACCTCACGGCCATTTCCACCGCGTCGAGGGCCGAGCCGTTCTTCTTGAGTACACCGGAACCGGCGACAAGCGCTTCCGTGAGCTTTTCCCGGTAGGAGTTCTCCCGTTCCGCGTCAAGATCGGATCGCCGGATCGTTCCGGCGCCGCCATGCACGGCAATACTGTATTTCTTTGGCATACGTTTCTATTGATCCCACCAAAACCGATCTTGCAGACCGGGCAAGGGGGTTGGCACCTGAGCATTAAAGAGTTCTTCACTAAGAGGGTAAGGAAACCGTCGAGGGATCTCCCCATTGGGATTCTGTGGGTTGAGGCCATCGGCATTGGGTGGCAAGATAGGATATCCGGTGCGCCGAAAATCCGTCCAGCCTTCAATCGTGGTGAACGACGCAATGTGCTTCTGGGTGAGCACGATCTGCAGGTCTTCCTCCAGCGAGCCGGTCAATTGTACGTTGGCCGCCAGGTAATCGTCGATCTCGGCGGGCGGCGTTTCTCCTCCAGTGACCAGATCGATGTGGGTGCGGACAGCCTCGTCGAGAGCCTGTTGTGCGCCCGGCTTGGCGGTTCGCAGCAGGGCTTCGGCTTCGAGGAATCTGGCCTCCACATACGAGATCAGGAAGAGCGGCGAGGTTTCGGAAGCATAGAACGGTCCGATCCGGGCTTCGCCGAAGGTCACCTTGATCAAGGCGCCCTCGCGTGGATCGTCGTCGACCAAGTCGCGAAACAGCGGATCGATACGGATATTGGGGGTCGACTGTTGATAGCGGAACCAGGGGTTGAACTCCTGAGCATTGTAGGTATACCGGAGGTCGCCGGCAGGATCGTCGATCCCCTCTGCAAGGGCGTTCAATGCCTGTTCAGCCGCTGAAGGCGAACGTTTGACGATGTGCAGGTAGAAGCGGGCCTTAAGGGTGCTCGCCGCCTTCTTCCAACGCTCGAGGTTACCGCCCAGCAGCAGATCGTCGTCGCCCGGCGAAAACACGCTTTCCTCTGCAGAAAGGTCTACGATGGCTTCCTCGAGTAGACGTTGAACTTCCTGATAAACGATTTCCTGAGAGTCGTATGCCGGGTTCAGGTTCTCATCTCCCTGCAGGGCTTCGGAGTATGGGATGTCGCCCCAGAGCGAGCTGGCCGCGCCGAGGCATAGTGCCAGCAGGGTTTTCCCCACACCGGCGTAGTGGGGCGACTGCTGAGTCTCCGCCTTCTCGACGATCAGGTCGAGCGTGACCAGGGAGGTTGCATAAAGATCTTGCCAGATCGGACGCATGAAGAAGTCGTTGTCGACCACATAGCGATCGAGCGGTTGTACCAAAGCATCGAAGCCTACAAAATACTGCGAGAAGATCCCGGCGATCACGGCCGCGTCGCCCGACAGGAAGTTGGCGACGCTTTGTTCAGCCGGCGGCAGCAGCGTTTGCAGCGGCACATCGACCGGCACGTTGGGATCGATGTTGGTTTCCTGCAATTCGCAGCCCGTGGCCAAGGCCAGACAGCAGGCCAGGATAAGATATGATGAATGTTTCATGATCGATCGATTTAGAAGGTTACCACCAGATTCGCGCCATAGCTACGCGTATTCGGGGTATTGAAGTAATCCCGTCCGAAGCTGTTCGAGGCGCCGGACAGATTGGTTTCCGGGTCGATGCCCGTGTAGTCGGTAAGTAGCAACAGATTGCGGGCGGTGAGTCCGAAGCGAAGATCGCTGAACGGGGCCCGTTCGA
>JAGQXA010000034.1 GCA_020436865.1 Saprospiraceae bacterium
CCGCCGATTGCGCCACATCGTCCGGCAACTCCTGAACTCGTCTCGGCAACAGACCATCGAGTACGATCACTTTTCCCCATTTCCTCCGATCCTCCGAGCCCGCACGCTGCGCGCACCTCCCTGCCTGCGCGGTCAGTAAGCCCTCTTCCTGACCTACTATGTCCGCTAGCTACTCCGACCTGGAGAGCCCGATTTCTTTTTGTCCATTTCAAAGGATCATCCACATGAAAAAACTGCTCTTGCTGGCCGCCTGCTGCGTGGCCGCCCAGTATGCGGTCGCGCAAGCCGCCCTTGAGATCACCTTGCTCGACAGCCTGAACATGCCCGTGGCCTTTCAACAGGTACTCCTATCCAATCCGCAGATCGGATTAGAGCGGGAAACGCTCTCCAATGAAAAAGGCAAGGCCCGCTTCGAAGGACTTTCGACTTCCGGATCGTATTCCGTTCTCGTTCCGGAAGGCAGCTTTTACCAGGCGCAAAGCCGGGAAAACGTCTCGCTGATCTCCAACAAGACCCATAGCATCGTGCTGATCCTGACCGACAAGGTGCTGTCGCTCGAAGCGGTAACCGTTTCGGCCGGGAACTACCAGGGGATCAACAGCATCGATGCCGAGGTGGCCTCCGAGCTTACCCGCCGGGAGATCGCCGAATTGCCCCTGGAAGGGCGCGACATCACGCGCGCATTGTACCGGCTGCCCAATATCACCCAGGCTACCGGTTTCTTCCCGGAGGCGCCGAATGTAGCGATCAACGGAGCCAATTCGCTGTACACCAATTATCAGATCGACGGCCTGGACAACAACGAGAATTTCCTCGGCGGTCAGCGCTTCGCCGTGCCGGTCGGCCTTACCGCCAACATAACCGCCTTGACCAACAATTTCGGCGCCGAACACGGGCTCACCTCCAACGGCATCGTCAACATCACCACGCGCTCGGGCACCAACGAACTCGAAGGCGAGGTCTTCTACCTTTCGCGCCCGGGTCCGGTCATCGACGCCTCCTCTCCTTACGCCCAGCGCGATCTATCGGGCAACCAGGTCAAAGACGGCTTCCAGCGGCACCAGTTGGGGTTTGGCCTCGGGGGACCGTTAAAGAAAGACCAGACCTTCTATTTCCTCAATGTGGAGCATACGACCGATCTGAAAGACAACCTGCTGAACGTACCTCAACTGAACATCAACGAAACGGTGAGCGGCGTCAACCGCTTCACCTATCTTTCGGCGAAGATCGACCACCTGTGGACAGATCGCCTGCGCAGCTCGCTGCGGGTGAATACCGGTCTGGTCAATATCGAACGACAGGGCGGCGGACTCGAAGGCGGATCGACCTTCCCTTCCGCCGGCAACCGGCAAGACCGCAATTCGCTGAATATCGCTCTTAAGAATACCTACCTCGGCAACCGGGTCACCTACGAGGGAAATTACCTCTTCGGGCGATTTCGCTGGAACTACGCCAATCCGGAGGGCAACGACAGCCCGGATGTGACCGTCCTCGATCCTTCCGGACTGTCCATCGGCTTCATCGGCCATCCCGGATACGTCTTCGACGAACTGGAGAACACCTACGTTACGCAACAAAAGCTGACGTTCACCAGCGGGGATCACCAGATCAAGACCGGACTGCAGGTGAAGAGTTCGGATTTCGAGCTGTTCGGAGGCGGCAACCCCAACGGCAGCTACCTGGTACAACTCGACCAGGGGCAACTCGATCAACTCGCCCAGGCGGGTGTGGGCAGCGACCTTCAGCCAGCCGATCTGCCGGCCGACGTACAGGTATTGTCGTATGGGATCGAACTGCGCCCCAACTCCTTCCAAAAGCGCCAGAACATCTTGAGCGTTTTTCTGGAAGACCAGTGGACGGTCGGTCCGCGGTTCAATCTGAACATCGGGCTGCGCTACGACTACGACGATCTATCCAAGGGAGGTGGCAAACAGGGCGATTTCAACAACCTGGCGCCGCGGCTCAGCGCCAACTATGCCCTGAGCGACCGCTCCTCGATCCGAGCCGGCTATGGGATCTACTACGACAAGATCCTCTATGCCGTGTATAGCGACGCCCTGCAGTTCAATTCCAATTCGAGCGATTACAAGAAACAAATACAGGCCTTGATCGACCAGGGGGTCCTGCCTGCCGACACCGACATCGAGGCCGTCACGAACGAGGGCAACCTCGTGGCTTCCGCCGACAATGTGACCTATCTGCAGGGACCGGGCCCGGAAGAACTTCAGGACCAACGCGCCGGCATCTTTAGCAACGAGCTACGGATCCTGAATCCCGACGGCTACCAAAACCCCTACTCCCATCAGATCATGCTCGGTTTCCAGCATAAGGCCAGCGAAAACACGATCTTCTACCTCGACCTGATGCACAACCGCTCGTATAACCTCTTCCGGCTCCGCAACCTCAATGCTCCGGCGCCCTACCCCATCGATCCGGATCAGGTGCTCGTGCGCACGCCCGAAGAGGCCGACCTGAGCCGGCCGATCCCCATCGGATCCGATGCCATGGGCAATTTTGCCACGATCGACGGCGATCTGCTGCGCGGAGTTGCCCGCAACGTGGTCATGACCGAGTCGGCCGGCCGCTCTAACTACTATGCGCTCAATTTTACCCTGCAGAAAGAGCGCGGCGCCGACGACTACGCATTACGCCTGATGTATACCCTGTCGTATCTGGAGAATAACACGGAAGACATCAACTTCCGGGCCATGGACAGCAACGATTTCGAAGCTGAATGGGGCCCCTCGATCAACGACCGCACGCATCTGATCAACGGCATCGTCAGCTACTACCCCCTGAAGGGACTATCGCTCACCCTGGCCGGTCTCTTGCAAAGCGGACAGCCGATCAACCGCATTCCAGACGCGATCCTCTACGGTACGACCGACCTCAACGGCGACGGGCGCTCCTTCGGCGACGCCTATGTGGGAAACAGCGACCGTTCGCCGGGCGAAGAGCGCAATAGCGACCGGCTGCCCTGGTCGACCACCTTCGACCTGAGCGCCTTCTACCGCCTGCCGATCGCCGGAGAAGACAAGATCGAACTCGGCGCCCAGGTGTTCAACCTCTTCAACGCCGAAAATCTGAGCGGCTACGCCAACAACGCCACGCAAAGCAACCAGATCCAGACCGGACCGGCGAGCTCCGGACTGCTCGTGCGGCGGAACGCGGCGCCGCCCCGGCAGTTCCAGTTTTCGCTGCGGTACTTGTTCTAGAACGAGCTTAGCGATCGTTCACTAAATTTAAACCAATGCGTCAGACAACGCTATTTAAAATACTGATTTTGAGCATCTTTTTGACAGGAATATCCCTGTCTTGCTCAAACCCCGCCCCCGCCCTCTCCGATCCTGCCGGAAAAAGCTGGGAGGAGATCCTGGCTGCGGCGCGCGGCAGTTCGCTGACGATGATGATGTGGCAGGGCGACCCGCTGATCAACCGGTACATGCAAGATTACGTGGTTCCGGAGCTTCAACGGCAATTCGGGATCGAACTGAGCCTGGCGCCCGGACAAGGCAACGATGTGGTCAGCACCCTGATGACCGAGATCGAGGCCGGCAAGGAGGCCAGCGAGATCGACCTGGTGTGGATCAATGGGGAGACCTTCTTCCAACTGCGGCAGATCGACGGACTGTACGGTCCGTTCGTCTCCCTACTGCCCAATGAAAAATACATCGACTGGGACAACCCATTCATTCGCTACGACTTTCAGCAGGAGGTGCGGGGTTACGAGTGCCCTTGGGGCAATGTGCAACTAGCCTTGATCTATGATTCGATCCGGGTGCCCGAGCCTCCGATGGACCTGGAAGCCCTGGAGAGCTGGCTGCAGGCTCATCCTGGCAAATTCACCATCGGAAACGAGTTTACCGGCATGACCCTCTTGAAATCCTGGCTCATTCATCTGGCCGGCGGCGAAGGGGCGCTTAACGGGCCGTTCGATCCAGCCAAATACGAGCAATACGGGCCGCAGTTATGGGAGTACGTCAACCGCATCAAACCCTATTTCTGGAACGGCGGCGAGTCCTTTCCGGCATCGCTGGCACAGATGCACCAACTGTTCGCCAACGGCGAGCTCTGGTTCACCATGAGCAACAACGACAGCGAGGTCGACAACAAGATCCGGCAGGGAATTTTCCCCGCCAGTAGCCGCGCCTACGTGCCGGCCACCGGAACCATCCAGAATTCGCATTATTTGGGTATTTCGCGCTTTTCGGCCCGGAAGGAGGCCGCGCTGGTCGTCTGTAATTTTCTGATCTCTCCGGAAGCGCAGTGGAAAAAGATGCAGCCGGCAGTCTGGGGCGACGGCGCCGTGCTCTCGCTGGAAAAACTGCCCGCCGAGTGGCAGGAGCGTTTTCGCGATATTCCCGGCCGCAAGCACGCGCCCGAACGGAAGGAGATCCAGGACCGGGCCCTCCTGGAGCCCGCCCCCGAATATATGATGCGCCTCTTCGAAGATTTTCGGACCGAAGTCATGGAACGCTAAATGAGAAAGCAGCTTGTCATCGGAGTCTATCTGGTACTGACCGGCGGGCCGTTGTTCGCAGGCCTGGGCTACTCGTTAGCCTACAGTTTGGGCTTGACCGGTCTGCTGAACGAGGGCTTCACCCTGCATCACTGGCAACGCCTTTGGAGCGGCAGCGATGCCTTGCTCAGCCTGGGTTATAGTCTTTATTTGACCGTTGCCTCGTTGGCGCTGATCCTTCCGGCAGCCGTATTGTTCGCCTGGTGGCAATACCGGAAGGGCCGTGGCGGCCTGTTCCATAAGATCCTGTTCCTCCCGCTGACCTTCCCGCCGCTGATCGCCGCCTTCGCCTGGTACTACCTGCTAAGTCCGGGAGGGCTCTTGTCGAGGGCCTCCTTCCAAGCCGGTTTCACGGGAGGGATCGGCGATTTCCCCCGCCTGGTCAACGACGCCTGGGGCATCGGCATACTGCTGACCCATTTGTTCCTGATCTTTCCCCTGTTTGCGATCCTGTTCGCACATCAGGCAGAAAAAGAACGAATGGGCGAATTAGAGGCCATTTCGAGAACGCTGGGCGGCAGCGACCGGCAATTCCTCCAAGGCGTATTCGCCCCCTTGCTCCTGAAGCGCTCCAGCCCGCTGATCGTCCTCTATGCCATTTTCCTGTTCGGCGCCTACGAGGTGCCCTTACTGTTGGGGCGCTCGTCGCCACGGGTCGCCACGCTCTTCATTACCGAAAAAATGACGAAGTACAACCTGCTGGACGTGCCGGTCGGTCATGCCATGGCGGTCGTCTATACGCTAAGCGTCATCACCCTCGCCACCTTGCTGCTGAGAAGGGGCCGGTTCAAGCTGTTTGAAGTATGAAAAGGATCGGCTATCTCCTGACGGCAAGTTTCCTCTTGCTCCCGTTGCTGACGATCGGGTATTTGTCGGTGGCCACTCAGTGGACTTTTCCAAAACTATGGCAGGGTCCGTTCACCATGCAGTACTGGTCCGGTCTTTTTCAATCCGGCAATGCCCTGGCCGCCAGCCTGGCGCTTTCACTGGGTGTTTCCATTACGATTGCCGGATCGGCCGCGGTGTTCGGCTTTGTCGCATCGAAACAACTGGCCTTCGGTGCAAAGACCGGCAGACTGCTGCGTTTGGCCTATTTCCCCTACCTGATCGCCCCGGTGGTGTTCGGCAGCATGCTGCAATTCTACTTTGTACGGCTCGGTCTGACGGGTTCGATCGCAGGCGTATGGCTGGCCCAGGTGCTATTCGTGTTCCCGTACGGCTTGCTGTTCCTGTCGACCTTCTGGAACGACCGCCTGAAGCAAACGGCCTTTCAGGCCACCACCCTCGGCGCCTCGAGCTGGCAGTTGTACCGGAGCGTGCTGATCCCGATGGCGCGTCCGTGGTTGTTCATCTGCTTTGTGCAATGCTTCCTGATCTCGTGGTTCGAGTACGGCATTACGCAGCTGATCGGCGTGGGAAAAGTGCCGACCCTGACCATCCGGACGATGCAATACGTGCGGGAAGCCGATCCGCATCAGGCCGCCCTGGCTTCCTGTCTGATGGTGCTGCCGGTGCTCTTGCTGCTGGTCGTCAATCAGCGACTTTTTCTGAAACGAGTGGATCCCTCATGATCGAATTGCAGCACATATCGAAGTCGTACGGCGACGAGCAGGTGCTCCGCGACATTTCCGCTGCCCTCCCTCCCGAGAGTACCCTGAGCATCCTGGGGAGGTCGGGATGCGGCAAAACCACGCTCCTGAAGGTTCTGGCCGGACTGGAGCAGGCCGATGCCGGCGTTTTCCTGGCGAACGGCCACGACCTCTTACGCGTACCGCCGCAACAGCGGGGCGTGGTGTACCTCAGCCAGGAGCCGCTGCTATTCCCCCACCTCGACGTATTCGCCAACCTGGCCTACGGCCTGAGGGTACGAAAAGAAAGCAAGCGGGCCATCCAACAAAAGGTAGAACAGCTGGTTAAACCGTTAGGTATCGGCGATCAGTTGAAGAAAATGCCGCACCAGCTTTCCGGCGGGCAGAAGCAACGCGTGGCCTTCGGCCGGGCCCTGATGATCAGTCCGCAGATCCTGCTGCTCGATGAACCCTTCGGCAGCCTCGACGCCGATACCCGCCACGAAATGCAGGAATTATTCCTCGATCTGCGCCGCCGGTTTCGCACGACGGCCCTCTTCGTCACCCACGACCTCAAAGAAGCCCTGTTGATGGGCGACCACATCGGCCGCATGGACGAGGGTACGCTCCGCGTTTTCCCGTCGGTCGAG
>JAGQXA010000314.1 GCA_020436865.1 Saprospiraceae bacterium
AAGGGGAAGATACTTACGGTGTCGATGTGCGCGCCAATTTCCTCGACATCCTCTCCAAAATCCCGCTCATGCAACCCGACCTGCTGGTAGTGACGGGCGATCTCTGCTTTCGCGACGGGCAGGAAAATATCTACCGTTGGATCAAGGGGCAACTGGAAACCACGGGCATTCCCTTTCGGATCATCTCCGGCAATCACGACGAGCCGGTGGCCATGGCGCAAGCTTTTGGGATCGGCGGTCAGCTAAAAGGCAACGAACTGTACTTCGAGGAGGACTGGAAAGGCGAAAAATTCCTCTTTCTGGATACTACCTACGGCTTCTTCTCTCCACCACAACGCGAATGGGTGAGCGAATGCCTCGACTCGGCCAATGGCCGCCTCACCGTATTCATGCATCACCCGCCGGTGCCTTCCGGCGTACCGTTCATGGACCTCAACTATCCCTTTAAGGATACCGACGCCTTTCTCGATGTGTTCAAGTCCTATAAAGGGCAGGTCAACATCTTCTGCGGGCACTACCATGTCGAAAAGTGTATTCAGATCAACCGCCTGAACGTGCATATCACGCCCTCCTGTTTCTTTCAAATGGGACAGAAAAAAAAGGAATTCGAGGTCGACCACTACCGCATCGCTCTGCGCGTGATCGATCTCGACAGCGATATGCTGAGCACTACGGTGCGCTACTTCAACGGTCACCGGCTCCACCCTTCCAGACCGGAGTAGATCGACCGGCCCATCAGCCCCGGCGATCGTGCCGGAAACTCCCTTTCTGAAATACAGCGGTTCCGCCTTCGGGAAGCCAATATTGCGTATCTTCGTCGGCAGCAAACCAAAATCATTTTTCATGAAAAATTTCCTCTACCTCTTGCTGCCGCTCTTTGCGCTGGCGGCAAGTTGTGGCCCTGCCAACGAACCGCAAGTTGAATCGGGCAGCGACGAATTCGTCTGGAACCCGGAAAATTTTGCCGACAAAAAGATCATCCGGTATCAGGTACCCGGCTTCGAGCGGCTGACCCTGCCGCAAAAGAAATTGGCCTACTACCTCGTGCAAGCCGGCCTGTCCGGCCGCGACATCATGTGGGATATGAACTATCGCCACAATCTGGCCGTTCGCCACGCACTCGACCACATCGTCAAGAACTACGCTGGCGATAAGGAAACGGAAGACTGGAAGAACTTCCTGCTCTATGCCAAGAATGTCTGGTTTTCCAACGGCATACACCACCATTACGGCAACGACAAGTTTATTCCCGGCTTTTCGCGCGAGTACTTCGCGAGCCTGGTCGAAGCGACCGGCGCCCAACTCTCCGACGAGGTTGTGGAGGTGATGTTCAATCCCGAGATCGACGCCAAGAAGATCAACCAGGATCCAGCCAAAGACCTGGTCAAAGGCTCGGCCGTCAACTTCTACGATCCGGACATTACCGAGGCCGAAGTCGACGCCTTCTACAATGCCATGATCGACAAAAGCAATCCGGAGCCGATTTCCTACGGACTGAACTCCAAGCTGGTGCGCAATGCCGACGGCAGCCTGAGCGAGGCGGTCTGGAAAGCCGATGGCATGTACGGTCCGGCGATCCAGGAGATCGTGAAGTGGCTGGAAAAAGCCGTCAAAGTAGCCGAGAATGAAGCCCAGGGCGAGGCGCTCAAATTGCTCATCGAATACTACCGCACCGGCGACCTGAAAGTCTGGGATGCCTATAACATCGCCTGGGTGGAAGCCACCGAGGGCGACATCGATTACATCAACGGCTTTATCGAGGTGTACAACGACCCCAAGGGCTTCAAGGGCTCCTACGAAACGATCGTGCAGATCAAGGATTTCGACGCCTCCGAACGCATGCAAAAGGTGGCCGCCAATGCCCAGTACTTCGAGGATAGCTCGCCGATCATGGACGAACACAAGAAAAAAGACGTCGTCGGCATTACCTACAACGTAGTGACCGTGGCCGGAGAGGCCGGCGACGCTTCGCCTTCCACTCCGATCGGGGTGAACCTGCCAAACGCCAACTGGATCCGCGCCAAACACGGCTCCAAGTCGGTCAGCCTGGGCAATATCGTCGAAGGCTACAACAAGGCCGGCGGCCCCGAACTGCTTAAAGAGTTCTCGAACGACGAAGAGGAGATCGCCCGTTCGGAAAAGTATGGCGAACTGGCCGCAAAACTACAAACGGCCTTGCACGAAGTGATCGGCCATGCTTCCGGCAGGCTCGAAGAGGGCGTCGGCACGCCGAAGGAAACACTCAAGAACTACGCTTCGCCGCTCGAAGAGGCCCGGGCCGACCTGGTGGCGCTCTACTACCTGATGGATGAGAAACTGGTCGAGCTGGGCTTGATGGAATCGCTCGACGTGGGCAAGGCCCAGTACGACTCCTACATCAAGAACGGCCTGATGCTGCAGTTGCGCCGCATCGAACCGGGCAAGAACATCGAACAGGCGCATATGCGCAATCGCTCGATGGTGTCGCATTGGGTATACGAGAAAGGCATGGCGGACAGCGTGATCGTCACGGTCGTGCGCGACGGAAAAACCTACTACGATATCGCCGACTACCAGAAATTGCGCGACTTGTTCGGCCAGCTCCTGCGCGAAGTGCAGCGCATCAAATCGCAGGGCGACTACGAAGCCGGCCGCAACCTGATCGAAACCTATGGCGTGCAGGTCGACCAGGCCATTCACCAGGAAGTGCTGAAGCGCTCCGAAGCGCTGAACATTCCGCCCTACGGCGGCTTCATCAACCCGAAACTGGTGCCCGTCACCGACGAGAACGGAGAGATCACCGACATCAAAGTGGAATATCCAATGGATTTCACTCAGCAAATGCTGGAGTATGGTGAGCAGTACAGCTTTTTGAAATAGCGCTCTAGCGGTCGGAAGGCTATTATAGCGGTCGGAACGCTCCTAAGCGTTCCGACCGCTATAATAGCCTTCCGACCGCTATTCCTATTTCTTCACCCCCATCGCATACAGCACCCCGCGGATCGGCACCCGCAGCCATTCGGGCCGGGCGTTCATCTCATATCCCACCTCGTAGATGGCCTTTTCCAAGATATAGGTGCGCAGCAGCAGTTGCAGCGCGACCGGATCGTCGGGGATAAAGCGCTGGCCGGCGGCGGTGTCCAGGTAAGCCGTCAGATAGGTCTGGCTCACGTAGTGGAACCACTGGTGGGCCCATTTTTCCAACGCCTTCATGTCTTCCTTGCGGTAGTTCTGGTTGAGCACGAGCTGGCCGTAGGCCGCATAGTGAAAAGAGCGGATCATGCCCGCCACGTCTTTGAAGGGCGTTCGCTTGAGGCGGCGTTCGCTGATCGTATGCAGGGGCTCGCCTTCGAAGTCGATAATGTAGAAATCGCGCCCGTTAAACAGCACCTGCGCCAGGTGATAGTCGCCATGCACGCGCGTTTTGTAGGCGTTGATCTTGAGGCTGGAGATCTCGCTGAAGCAGTTCAGGATCTCGTCGCGCAGTTCGAGTATCTGCCGGGCCTCGGCGGCGATGTGTTCGGGCAGGCTATCGATGCGCAGGGCCAGGGCGTCGAGCTTGTCGGCTACGAGTTTGCGGTGGCCGGAATAGATGGAGCGTTGGTAGTGTTGAGTGAAGCGCTCCGGACAAAAATCCGGGTCTTCGTCGATCGAAGCCAGGGCAATGTGCATTTCCGCCGTGCGTTTGGCCAGCAGGACCACCCGTTCGTAAGTGACCGGACCGATAAATTCCTGTAGCTCTGGCGGCAGGTCGTCGAAGTAGGTCCGCTCTTTTTCCACCAGAGGGGGTAAGGGGTCCGATTTGCCCCATTCGCTGAGCACTTTTTCGTAGAAGCGATCGAGCGCGGCGAGCATCATTGTCCAGGCCTCCCCCTGATTGGGGATCTTGTTCTGCAGCAGGCCGAGGATGGTGAACGACTTCTCCAGGGAATCTTCGAACTGGATGCCGCCGCCGTAGCGGGGCGAGTTCTTGAAGCCGGTTTTTTCCGACAGGAAGCGCACCAGTTCGAGATCGGGGTTGATGTCGGTATCGAGCTTGCGGTAGATCTTGAAGAAAAACTGGTTGTTGTAGATCACCGAAGTATTGCTCTGTTCGGCCTTAAGGATCTCGGAAACGATATCTTCCTTCTCGAGCTTCAATTCGTCGAGGATCTTGCCCGACTCAAAACTCAGCTGGCCATCGCTGACCGGCAGGGTGGCGTTCGATCTGATCAGCCAGAACAGCTCGTTGCGGAAGCCCTCGTGGTAGATGGCGTCGATCAGGATGCCCTCCTGGGTCGGCGTTTTCAGGAAGCAGATCACGCTGTGGTTGACATTCTTGATGTAGTGCAGGATCTGCTCGGTATTGGTGACGAAGAGAGCGGGCAGGAAGTAGTTTTCCGGCAGCCCGTCGGTATATCGCAGGCCGATGTTGAGGAAGTAGGCTTTGCCCGCCTCGAGTTCCATGGCCGGAAAGCGCTTGATATCGATGGATACGATCTTGCGCGATTTTCCGCCGAACCAGCGAATGGCGCGCAGGTAATTGGGCAGGATCTTTTTTTCAAAGCGGCGTTTGGCCGTGTAAGTCTCGAAGAAGGCCGCCCATTCGGCTTCGACGGTAAGTTCTTCGATCTTGCGGTCGCGAGGGCTGTCTTCGGCCTCCTCGGTTTGTTCCATCAGGAACCAGTAGTAACCGTAGGGCCCCATGGTGAACGTATAGGGCGTTTTGCCGATCTCGAAGAACCGGCTTTGGCTGAAGATCTCGGTCGGCCGGATCCCTTCGTACTCGCTCAGGTCGAGTTCGACGGCCTGCGAGTACTTCGACAGATTGGCGATAACGAGGATGCTCTCTCCCTTGAGCGAGCGGGTGAAGGCCAGGATCTTGCTGTTGGTGGTATCGAGGAAGCGGATATTACCGTGGCTGAAAGCCTTGAGGCGTTTGCGGATGGCAATGAGGTTCTTCATCCACCACAGGAGGGAGGAAGGGTTGTGGTTTTGGTTTTCGACATTGATGGCCTCGTAGCGATACAGCGGGTCGCGGATCACGGGAAGGATCAGTTTCTGCGGATTGGCCTTCGAGAAGCCGGCATTGCTGTCGGAGTTCCATTGCATGGGGGTGCGAATGCCGTTGCGGTCGCCGAGATAGATGTTGTCGCCCATGCCGATCTCGTCGCCGTAGTAGATCACCGGCGAGCCCGGCAGCGAGAACAGCAGGCTGTTGAGCAGTTCGATCTTGCGGCGGTCGTTGTCGAGCAGGGGCGCCAGGCGGCGGCGGATGCCCTTGTTGATGATCGCGCCATGATCCTGAGCGAAGACCTTATTGAGATAATCGCGTTCCTCTTCGGTGACCATGGCCAGCATGAGGTCGTCGTGGTTGCGCAGGAAGAGCGCCCACTGGCAGGTGTCGGGGATCTTCGGCGTTTGCTCGAGGATATCGATGATGGGGTAGCGGTCTTCCGTTTGCAGGGCGATGTAGAGCCGCGGCATCAGCGGAAAATGGTAGTTCAGGTGGCATTCGTCGCCTTCGCCGAAGTACTGGGCCGCTTCTTCCGGCCAGAGGTTGGTTTCGGCGAGCAGGATCTTGCCGGGGTGGTTCTTTCCGACGTAGGCGCGCAGGCTCTTGAGGAAGTCGTGCACTTCCGGCAGGTTTTCGCAGTTGGTGCCTTCCCGGCGGAAGAGGAAGCTGACCGAGGTCATGCGGATACCGTCGACGCCGAGTTTAAACCAGTGGTCGAGTACCTTGCGCAGTTCTTCGCGCACCTGCTCGTTGTCGTAGTTGAGGTCGGCCTGGTGGCTATAGAACCGGTGCCAGTAGTAGGCTTTGGCGACATTGTCCCACTCCCAGTTGGAGGTTTCGTAGTCGTTAAAGATGATGTCGGCCTCCTGATATTTTTCCGGAGTGTCGCTCCAGATGTAGAACTCGCGTTCGGGCGATCCCGGCGGCGCCTGCCGGGCCCGCTGGAACCACTCGTGTTCGGTAGAAGTATGGTTGACGATGAGGTCGATGACCACGCGGATGCCGCGCTTATGCGCTTCTTCGAGGAACTGCGAGAAATCGTCGAGCGAGCCGTAATTCGGATGGATCTGCCGGTAATCGGCAATGTCGTAGCCATCGTCTTTGAGCGGCGACTTGTAGAAGGGCAGGAGCGAAATGCAGTTGATGCCGAGATCTTCGAGGTAATCAAGTTTGTCGACCAACCCTCGAAAATCTCCGATCCCGTCGTTATTCCCGTCGTAAAACGAGTGAATGAGCAAGGAATAGAAGATGGTATCTTTGAACCAAAGGTTTTCGTTGTTGGCAGTATCGGTCATAAAGAACGGATTTCGGTCGCTTATAGAAGGGCTACCCGGAAGATGTGGATGGGCCACTTTTCGGGGTTCAGTTCCACGTAGTTCCAGTCGTTGAACCAGTGATAGATCTCGTTGGTCAGCATGTCTTCGACCTTGAGGTTCACCCGCCGGCCGGAGGTGATGCCCAGGAGTTCTTTCGGCACCTCGACGAATCCCGACTGCGTGTGCATGGTGTCCCAGTTGATAATGCACCAGATCGCGTCGCTGCCGTCGGGATTGACCTTCACATAGCTCATGAGCTGGTCGTTGTCGGTGCGCGTGAAATGGATGTTGTAGGTGTTCTGCAAGGCCGGATGTTCCTGTCGAATGCGATTAATGCGGGTGATGGCATCGGTCAGGCGGTTGCGGTGGTCCCAGTTGTAGTGGCGGATCTCGTACTTTTCCGAGTTCAGGTACTCCTCTTTCCCATTATTGTTGCCCTGATTTTCCATGAATTCGAAGGCCGGGCCGTAGATCCCGTAGTTAGAGGAAAGGGTGGCGGCCATCAGCACGCGCAGCACGAAGGCGTTGGCTCCGGCCCCCATGAGTTCGTAGGGCAGGATGTCGGGCGTATTGGGCCAGAAATTGGGCCGGAAGAACTCGCGCCATTCCGTTTGGGTGAGCTCGGTCAGGTATTCCTCCATTTCCTGCTTGTTGTTGCGCCAGACGAAGTAGGTGTAGCCTTGCGTAAAGCCGGCTTTGCCCAGGGCTGCCATGACGTGCGGCCGGGTGAAGGCCTCGGAGAGGAAGATGGTTTGCGGAGCTTCTTTCTGCACCTCCTGAATGCACCATTCCCAGAATGCGAAGGGCTTGGTGTGCGGATTGTCGACCCGGAAGATGCGCACGCCTTTTTTCACCCAGAACAACACGACGTTCTTGAGTTCCTCCCAAAGGTTCTTCCAGTCGTCCGTCTCGAAGTTGAGCGGCACGATGTCCTGATATTTCTTGGGCGGATTTTCGGCGTAGGCGATGGTGCCGTCGGGGCGCCAGGCGAACCATTCCGGATGCTCCTTGATATATGGGTGGTCGGGAGCGCATTGGAAGGCTAGGTCGAGCGCGATATCGATATCGAATTCCTTCGCTTTTTTGATCAGGGCCACGTAGTCGTCGATCGTACCCAATTCGGAGTGTATGGCCATGTGTCCGCCTTCCTTGTTGCCGATCGCCCAGGGGGAGCCCGGTTCGTCGGCGCCGGCAGTCACCGCGTTGTTCTTGCCCTTGCGGTTCACCTCGCCGATCGGATGGATCGGCGGAAGGTAGAGCACGTCGAAGCCCATTTCGGCCACGCGCGGCAAAAGCCGCTCCACATCTTTAAAAGTACCGTGCTTGCCCGGTTGTTCGGAGGTCGAGCGGGGGAATAGTTCGTACCAGGTGCTGAACACCTCCTTGCGATCGCCTACGCGCAGGCGCAGCACCTGGTCGGAGGTGCTTATGAATTGCTTCAGGGGGAACTCGTCGACCAGGGCCGCGAAGTCGGAGCCCATAATGGTAGCGACCGCTTCCTGGTAGCCCTTTTCGTCTTCCAGGAGCTTGGCCAGCTTGAGCAGCTGGGCATTCCGCGATTTGGGGTATTGCGCCGCCGTTTTCTTCAGCAGTTCGGCGCCGATCAGCAGTTCGACGCCCAGGTGCTGGCCCGCGTCGTGCTTCTTCTTGAAACCTTCGTACCAGTTGAGCAGATGGTCGACCCAGCCCTCGATCTTGTACTCGTAGAACCCTTGTTCCTCCGGTACGAAGGTGGCGGTCCAGCGGTCGTTTCCCTGTGCTTCCATTACGACCTCGTTCCACCGCTTTTTAGATTCCGGCTTGTAAAGCAGGGCGGCGCGGATGTGGTCGTGGCCGTCGCCGAAAATGTCGGCGCTGACGTTCACGGGCTCACCTACGGTGCGTTTGATGAAATAACGACCTCCGTCCAATTGCGGTTGGATATGCTCGATGAGGACTCTGTTTCTCATGTGTGCGGCGGATTATTTAAGGTGTGGATTATCTTGTTTCCAAAGGTACATTTATCTTTTTTCTCGTGGAAATATATGAAAAGCATTTCATTACCGTCATTGTTTCCTGCCGGGAGAGCGAATTCAGGCCGGCAATCTCTATCTTTGAGGTATGCTTCAAACCGACGTTTGCATCATCGGCGCCGGACCGGGCGGGGCCGCCACGGCGCTCAAGCTGAGTTACCTGGGCATTCCCAACGTTCTGGTCGACAAGGCCCGGTTCCCACGCGATAAGGTCTGCGGCGATGCCATCAGCGGCAAGGTATCGACCATGTTCAACCGCCTCGATCCGGCTATCATGCAACGCTTTGAGGCCTTGTCCGGACAGCAGATCGACGTATGGGGCATCAAATTCGTGGCGCCGAACGGCAAGCAGATCGACGTGCCCTTCAAGGTAAATTACGATAAAGAACGCGACCCGGTGCCCGGCTATGTGTCGAAGCGGGTCGATTTCGATCACTTCCTGATCGGGGAGGTACAACGCCGGGAGAACATCCGTTTCTTCGAGGGCGTGGCCGTCGAGGAGTATGAAAAGTTGCCTGATGGTTTCCTCGTGCGCAGTGCGGATGGCGATTTCGAGCTCAGGTGTCGCATGTTGATCGTGGCCAACGGGGCGCATTCTTCTTTTTCCCGTCATTATGCGGGGCTCGCCAAAGATCGCCGGCATCATGCCGGTGCGGTGCGGGCCTATTTCCGGAACGTGTCGAAGATGCACGACGACAATTTCATCGAACTGCATTTCCTCAAAGAAGTGAATCCGGGCTATTTCTGGATCTTCCCGCTGCCCGGTGGTTATGCCAATGTCGGGTTGGGCATGCGCACCGACCATTTGAGCCGCCGCGGCGTTAATCTGCGAAAAACCCTGGAGTCGCTGATCGATACCCATCCCGCGCTGAAGGAGCGCTTTGCGGGCGCCGAAAGGGTCGGCAAGGTCGAAGGTTTCGGTTTGCCGCTGGGGTCCAAAAGGCGGGTCATTTCCGGCGATCACTACATGTTGGTTGGCGATGCCGGCCATCTCATCGATCCGCTGACCGGCGAGGGGATCGGCAATGCCGTATACAGCGGCTTCATCGCCGCCGAACAGGCGCAGCAATGCCTGCTCCACAACCAGTTCTCGGCCAGGTACCTGCGCGCCTACGATAAGCGGGTCGCCCGGGTGCTGGGTTCGGAAATGAAGCTGAGCTACCAACTGCAGCGGATGCTGCGCTACATTTGGCTGACCAACCTGCTGTTCAATTGGGTCGACCGCAACCGCATGCTGATCGATCTGATCTCCGAAATGTACTCCGACTTTAAGTTGCGCCGCCAGTTGCTCAATCCCGTTTTCTGGGTCAAACTCCTCAGCGGCAAAGTGGAGTGGGCCAAATACCGAAAAACCAGCGACGCCGCATCTTAAGCGACCAATGCGCTGCAACTATTAGCGGCAAAGCCGATCTTTATCCAACATCCCCGCCTTCGCCAATCCCGACTTAGTCGGGACGGTGGGGCAAAGCCAACATCTAAGATCCAACAACCAACATCCCCGCCTTCGCTAATCCCGATTGCAATCGGGAACGGCGAGCAAAGCAATATCCAATGTCGCACCTACACCCCCTACTCCTGCTCCTTTCGCTCGCGCTGCCCTGGTCCGGCGCGGCCCAAACGACCCTGACCGGCCTCGTCACCGACGAAGCGGGCGGGGCTATCGCTTTTGCTAACGTCTTGCTCCTGAACCCGGCTGATTCCACCCTGGTTTTGGGGGAACTAACCGGCGAGTCGGGGCGCTATGCGATCGAGGATGTCGCTCCGGCCGACTATCTGCTGGCCATCACTATGCTCGGTTATTCGGAAAAATACGCTCCCCTGAAGGTGCTGCCGGGGCGTCGGTCGCTCGACCTCGGCACGACCGTTCTGGCCGATCAGGTGCAGACGCTCGAGCAGATAGAAGTGACCGCCCGAAAGCCCCTCTTCGAGCAAAAGATCGACCGCCTGGTTGTGAACGTATCGAGCAGCATCACCTCGGCGGGTTCTTCGGCCTTCGACGTGCTGGCCCGCTCGCCCGGGGTGGTGGTCAACCGCCAGAGCAACGCCATTTCGATGGCCGGCAAGCAGGGCGTGGTGGTGATGATCAACGGGAAGATCAGCCGGATGTCGGCCGCCGCGCTCGTGCAAATGCTGAAGGGCATGAATGCCGACAACATCGAAAAGATCGAACTGATCACTACCCCTCCGGCCAACTTCGACGCCGAAGGCAATGCCGGCTTCATCAACATCGTCCTGAAGAGAAATACCGACTTCGGCCTGAACGGCTCGTTCGCGCTGAACGCCGGCTACGGCTTTCGCGAAAAATTCGGCGGGAGCTTGAACTTTAACTATCGCTCCAACCGCTTCAACCTGTTCGGCGACTATTCCTACGCTTTTAACCACAAGAAGGAGAAGATCGACACCTGGCGATCGGTGATCAACGACGGAGTCGAACAGGTATCGGATGTGTTGTCGCGGCGCGATCCGATCGAGCAAAGCCACAACGCACGGCTGGGGATCGATCTTCAGCTCAGCGAAAAGACGGTTTTCGGCGTTCTGTTGAGCGGTTACAATACCCGCTGGGACATGGATGCCTTCAACACCCTCGAAATGTTCGAGAACGGTCAGTTGATATCCACGACGCAGATCGACAACGACGAGATCAACGAATGGTACCACGGCATGGGCAACCTCAACCTGCAGCATCGATTCGACGAAACGCACTCGCTGACGCTCAATGCCGACTACCTGTATTATCACGACAACAATCCTACCGACTATCTCAACGAGTATTTCGACGGGCAGGGCCAGTTGCTGAAAACGGAGGAGTTGCGGGTGCGCAAGATCACCCCGATCCACTTCGGCGTATTCAGCGCCGATTATTCGGGGCAACTGGCGGGCAAGATCAGGTTCGACGCCGGCTTGAAGGGCACCTTGTCGAGTTTCGATAACGACGTGAGCGTAGAAAACCGGATCAATGGCGATTGGCAGTTCGATCCGCAATACACCCAGCGCTATATGCTTCGGGAAGGCATAACCGCCGCCTACGGCTCGGCGCAGGTCGAGCTTGGGCCGAAAACGAACCTGCAGGCCGGCTTGCGGTACGAATACACCGACAGTCAGCTCGATTCCGAACTGGAGAAGGGGATCGTCGACCGGCAGTACGGCAATTTTTTCCCGAGCGTTTTTCTGTCGCAGAGCTTCAACGACGACCATCAGCTCAACCTCGCCTATAGCCGCCGGATCACGCGGCCGACCTTCAACGATCTGGCCCCGTTCGTGATCTTCCTCGATCCGAGCACCTTCTTTTCCGGCAATGCCGCTTTGCAGCCGGCCATTACCGACAACTTGCGGGCGGAGTATCGCTGGAAGCGCTATTTGCTTTCGGTACAGTATAGTTACGAAGATGGCGCTATTGCCGGTTTTCAACCGCAAATCGACCCCGAAACCAACGAGCAATTGATCACCGCCGTCAACATGGATTTTCAGCAGACCGTTTCGATCACGCTTTCCGTTCCGCTCATGATCACGCCCTGGTGGGAAGCGCAGAACAATTTCATCGGCACCTGGTACCGCAATCGGTTGCCCTACAACGACGCTCTGGTGACCCTCGAACAAAAGACCCTCAATATCAACAGCACTCACCACTTTCAATTGCCGGCCGACTTTTCTCTGGAGATCTCCGGCTTCTTTCTCTCGCCGACCCTTTGGGGAATCACCAAGAGCAAGCCGCTCGGTGTGCTCGGAGCGGGCTTGCGCAAGGAACTACCGGGCGAACATGGTGCGCTGCAGTTTAACGTCAGCGACATCTTCCTGACGGGCAACTGGAAGGAATCGGCCTTTTTGCCCGAGCAGCAACTCAACTACCGGGGCCTTTATGCATTTGCGGAGCGCATCTTCCGCCTGACCTATACCCGCAATTTCGGGAATAGCGAGCTCAAGGCCTCGCGCGACCGCTCGACCGGCTCCGAAGAGGAACGCCGTCGCGTTAACTAGTCCTGCCGTCGGGTAACGCGCTACCCCCTTCCGGAATAGGCAAGTACCGGAAGGGGGTATTTTTTTGCCCCTGACCGATCACCCCAAAAAAACCAATCATGAAGTGGTCACACCTGATCCTACTCCTCCTGTGCGGCGCCGTCGCCTTGCCTGCCCAGGAAAACGAAGCCCGCTTCCGGGCGGGTTTTTCGGTCAAAGCCGTGATCGGCATCGGCTATCTGAAAAGCGGCTTCGGCGACCTTAGCGTGTCCGGTTTCCTCACCAAAGAGATCGGCGATCACCTGCTCGTCGGTCACCAGATATCGGCCAGTCTGTATTCGCGCGGACTGGGTACGAGCATCTTCGATGATCAGAACCGGCGTGCCCAGATCGACCTGGTCAACTCTTTTTTCGTGGCGGCCGGGTCGCGCAGCGACGATCCCAACGTCTTCTACCGGCCACAGTTGTTCAACCAACGCAGCGCTTGCTCGTTCGTGCATCCCTTCGAGCATGGGGCATACCTCGGCACCCATTTCGTGGTGAACAACAACCGCAGGAACCAGCAGGTCGGCTTTTTTGGCTTCCATCTGGGCGACTTCGAGTTCCTGTATTACAACGACGGCTTCTTTCCCTTCGAGAATTTTCTGAGCGACGATTACGATCGCTTCTGGACCGGCGGCGGATACCTGCGCTACCAGTTCCGGGATTTCAGCCTGCAATTCAACTACGATCGCTTTACCGAAGATTTCACCAATTCGTACGTGCTGGCCAAAGAGCTTTTTCTCTTCGGCGTGCCGAACAAGGACATGGAGCCCGTTTTCTTCAATCGCGCGCTGACCTCCCTGAAGGTGCAGCTGAAGAACGGCTATGAGATCGGCGGCGGCGTGCTTGGGCACTGGAAATACGACGTGCAGGACTTCCTCCACAATACCCTCGGCTTCGCCAAGCATATTTCCGTCGCCAAGCCGGCCCTGCTGATCTATGGCGGCTACGACAAATTCTATCACTACAACATCCTCGAAAATGAACAATAAACGGCACTTCCTATGGCTGGGGCTGTTGCTGCTGGCAGCGGCCTGCTCGCAAAAGGCGATCTTCCTGCCCGACGAATTGAACGGCCGGGAAGAAGGGCGTCAACCTTCTCCGGCTGAGCTGGCGCGGCTCGAACACACCATGTTCTGTTTCGACGTTTACCTCGACAAGGAAACCGACTATAAGGGGGTGAAGGTCGAGTGGTTCTCTGAAAATTGCCTGGCCGACGATGCCCGCTGCCGCTACGTCGAGTCCGTGTGCCTGGCCTTCCTCGATGAAGAGCGCGTGGTGTATTTCCGCAAGCGCAAGTTCAAAGATAGCCTCTCGATCGACGTCAAGCGGCTCGCCCATGAGCAGCGGGTGACGGGACTAAGCCGCCGCTTCGTCAAATTGGGCGTTTACGAGCTGGTTACCCGCGATTCCAGGGAATACATCAAGGTGCGCTTGCGCAAACCCTCGATCAAGCGGAAGAGCGTCGATGAGCATACCGACCTGTACTTTTCCTGGAATGGGGGCAATGGCCTGCATCTGGAATATCTGGCCTTTCTGCCCGAGCGCAAGGAGAAGTTTGTAAGCTCGATCGATGTGGGTCCGCCGCTCGATTCGCTACCGGGCGATCCCGAAGATCGGGTAGGACGCGTTGCCAGACTGCGGCATTTCTTGAAGAACTTGTCCCGCGAAGACTACAAAGAGATCGAGGCCGATAGCGAGCTCGTCGTCTGGCCTGAATTCTATCCAAGACCCTATCCCTTGGTGTGGGAGATCGAAGGCGAGCGTTTCGATACCATCGAGTATGTTCGCGACGGTGCATCGCTGGTGCGGAACTATCGCTATCAGGAGGGGCTGGTCTACTCGGAAACCGTTCGGCTTCCGCTGCTGGAGGCGCTGCCGACCTGGTGACCCACATCAGTCTTTGGTCAGCTCCAGCTTCATTCGCCGAATGCGGTCTTCCAGCTTTTCGGAGCTGAGGCGCTCGCGCAGGCGATCCACGAGAATGGGAAAGGCGAAGGGTGTGGCTTTGGCCGGCCGGCGCAGCACGAGCTGTTGCGAGCGGATCCGGGCGAGCGTTTCGCGCAAGCGGGCCTCCTGCAAACTGAAGGTCATCACCTCGTCGTAAGCCTGCAATAGGAGCAGGTTGTGGGGTTCGTAGTCGCTGAACACTTCGAAGAACAGTTGCGAGGAGGCTTGGACGTGCCGGTCTTTTTTCGGCTTGCCCGGATAGCCTTTGAAGATGAGCCCGCTAATACTGGCAATGTCGCGAAAACGCCGGCGCGCCAGTTCGGTGGCGTTGATGCTGGCCCGGATGTCGTGGCCGAGGCGCTCGGAGGAGAACAAGCCGGTCGCGAGCGCCTTTTCGATCGGAATGGGTTGGTCGGACAATAATTCGAAGCCGTAGTCGTTCATGGCGATCGTGAATGTGAGCGGCTGCATCCGGGCGAGGCGATAGGCCATCAGGGCGCCCATGCCTTCGTGCACATAGCGCCCTTCGTAAGGAT
>JAGQXA010000315.1 GCA_020436865.1 Saprospiraceae bacterium
CAGACTGCCGAGCGAGGTCAGGGAGTTGAACAGAAAATGCGGATTGAGCTGTTGCTTCAGACTTTCGTACTGCACCAGGGCCTTTTCCTTTTCGAGCAGTTGGGCCTTGCTTTTCAGCATAGCAAATTGCTGCCGCTGCCGCTGGCGATTGCGGTAGTAGATCCATGCAGCGCCGGACAGAAGTATAGCGATCAGCGTCCAGAACCAGCCTCGTTCGTAGAAGGCCACCTTTACCACGAGCGGTACGCTCAGAGCTTCGGAATCGGGCTGGCCTTCCCGCTTCACCCGGAAGAGGTACTTTCCCGCAGGCACGTTGGTGTAGTTGACGAAGTGGCGGTTGCCGGCCCTGACCCAATGCCGTTCCAAACCCTCCAGTTGGTACTCATACCGGCAAAGTTCCGGATGCGCCAGGTCGAGAGCGGCATATTCGAGCGTAAAATAGCGCCCGTCGGTCGGCACCACGAGCGGATCCGTCAAGGTCCATTCGCTGCCCCTGTACTGCTCGCGGTCGTTCACCTTGAATGAACTCAGTACGAGCGGATGCCGGTCTTCGACCAGGATCAGCGAATCGGGCTCGAAGCGAAAATAGCCGTGCTGCCCCTGCAGATACAGCGAGCCGTCGCCGAATTTCCCGATCCCGTTGTGCAGCGGAGGCACCCCTTCTTGCTGGCCGAAGGCCGTCACCTGTCCGGTGGCCGGGTCGAAGCGCAGCAGGTTCCTGGCGACGGCCAGCCAGAGGCTGCCGTCGTCGGCTGCTACCCCCTGGGCCACGTAGTCGCTCGTCAGGCCGTCGGATACCGTGTATTTCCGGACGGGCCGCGGCTGTTCGGCAGAACAGTCGAAATGCAGGAGGCCTTGTTCGGAGCAGGCCCAGATATCGCCCCGGTCGTCGGTGAAGAAGTCGTTCATTCGCATGGAACTCACCTCCGGGGTAGGCCGTCCGTCGGCGTCGAGATAGACAAAGCGATCTTCCTCCGGCCGGTAGTAGCCGTAGGCCGTTTTGTCGCGGCTCCCAAACCAGATGCGGCCCTGGCCGTCGGCGTGCACCACGCCGATCACATTGGTTGGAAGAGCGCCTGCCCGCCCTGCTTCGGGCATGAAGTGTTTGGTTTCCCCGGTATCGGGGGAATAGCGGAAAAGGCCGTACAAGGACGTTCCGAGCCACAGATCGCCCCGTCCGTCTTCGGCGATCTGGGTGTAGAAGTTGCTACCGGTTTCCGGACTGTACACCGGAGGCTGCGGCGGAAGTTCGAGTTGCTTGGTCTGTGGATCGAAACGGTAGAGGAGATGCCGCCCCAGTACCCAGATCGTGCCGTCGCGGCATTGCAGGAGGTCTTTGACCTGCCGGCTGCTCTCCTCGGCGCCCGGCTGGAATGAAAGACCGGGAACGGTCGTATTGCCGGTATTCCGGTCGACCACCCTTAGGCCGTCGCCGGCCGACAGGCCGATGAGGCGCAGCGGGCCGTCGCGCTCGTCCATCATCACGGAGATCCAGGAGTATTCTCTGGAAACGGGCCGGTCTGACCGGACGGAAATGAACTGAAACTGCCGGTCCTTCAGCTGCATGCGAAGCAGCTGCCCGCCTTGATCCAACCATAGGTTCCCTTGACGGTCGACAAGAAGGTCATCCATATTCCCTTCCGGGAAGCCGGGAAACTCCTGGAGATGTTCGTGCAGAAAGCGGAAGGTTTCCGTTTGCGTATTGAAGATGCCGAGACCCCGGTCGGCGCTGGTGATCCAAAGCTCCGTCGCGCTTTTCCGTATGATCTTGTTGACGACGTTGACAGCGTCGGGAGCCGGCGGGTCTTTTTCCCAAAGGTACTGCTTCCATTTACCGGTCTTGCGATGGTAGTGCCGCAGTCCGCTACCCCAGCCGCCGACCCAGAGGCTGTCGCCTTCCGGCAGCAGGGCGTAGGCCTGATTTTGCCAAAAACCCGTCGGGGCGATCTTGTGAAAGCGATGCGAGCGGGTCTCTCCAGTCTGTGGATCGAAGGTATAGAGATCATCAGAAGTGGCGCACCAGAAGAGGCCCGTCTCGTCCTGCCAGAAATTCTGGGCGGTATTGTAGTAGAACAGTTCTTCGCGGGTTAGGTGCGGAGCCGATCGGGTCGTTACGAGTTCATAGGTTTTGAACTCGCCACTGGTTCGGTCCAAATGCATCAGTCCGTAACCGGTCAGGCCCACCCAGGTTTCTCCATCCCGGTCGAAGAAAATGCGAACAACCGGCACCGTTTTGATCTCCAACTTCTCCGTGAAGGGATAGTTCCGGAACCTGCCGGTTCGGCGATTGTAGCAACTAACTCCGCCCCGGGCCAGTCCGGCCCAGATATTTCCTTCGGCGTCTTCGCTGAGGCAATACAAATGATTGCTGTAGATCGACGTACTATCGCCCTGCTCCTTGCGGAAGTATCGGAAGCTGTGCCCGTCGAAGCGCACCAGCCCTTCCCGGGTAGCCAGCCACAGGAAGCCTTCCCGGTCCTGCAGAATGTCGTTCAGGCCGGTGATGTTCAGTCCTTTGTCTTCTCCGAAATACTCGATCGACAGTAGTTGCCCTTGCGCAATTCCTGCGACCGGCCAGATCAGTAAAGCCAGCCGGCACAAAAGCCGATAGAGGGTACGGTACATCAGGGTGAAATTACGTCATGGCTGGGAGGAAACGGTTTTTTTTTCACTGAAGCGGGGCAGATCCGAAATGAACCGGGGCAAATGAACGGCGAGTCGTTCAGTGCTTTTGAAGCCATTTGTCAAGCACGGGTATGCAGTAGAGTTTGGGTTTCTTGAAACTGGTCGGCTCGTCGAGGGCCTTGCGCAGTTCCACCACCGCCGGGCGGTAATCGACGCCCATGCCTTGAAATCGGTCGATCGTGCGCAGTACTCGTTCGACCTCCCAACTATAGCGGCCCTGGTAGAGGTCGTAGTCGCCCCGGCATTTGCGGATGCTTTCCCGGATGAGCCGGGCCTGGATCAGAATGCCTTCCCGCACTGCCTCCGGGAAGAGGTCTTTGTTGTCTACCTCGTTCGATGCCAGGAAGTTAAAGGCTTCGGGCGCCCAGTCGTTCTGCAGGCGTCGGACGAGTTCCTCCTGCCAGTCGGGCCTCATCTTGATCCTCGCCAGCGCTCGTTCCCGCACGATCGGCGCCTGATTGGCGTCGGTAAAGACGAACAGGAACACGATGTTCGTCGACAGGTCGGTCGTGTCGATCTGCCGGAGGCGATCGATCTGGAATTGATCCTGATACTCGCTCTCGGCTTTCATCCTGACCGCGGTTTGACGGGAATGTTGGACCAGCATCAGGGCGATGGCGGCAATGCCCGTCAACAGCCCGAGTGCGATCGGCAGTTGGTAAGACAGGGCAGGTACGCCTTTCGGACCGGCATTGAGCAGGAGCCCTGCCGCCAGGATGAGCAGCGGCGGCAGGACGGCCGGGATGTACCTGAACACCTGGCGAACGAAGGGGGGCAGATCGCTCGTGCCTTCGCCGGCCATGAGCGTGAAAAAGCCGTTGCCGAGCAGGATCAGGAGGAGTCCGGTCACGACCAGAGCGGTCTTGGCATTCCCTTCGGACCAGGCAAAACCGCCGAGCTTGCCGATCACGGCCGTGACGATGGATAGGCAAATGGAAAAGGCGAGCACGCCGAAGATCAACGCCCAGGCATAGCCCACGACGGCATCGCCTCCACGCGGCGGCGTTTTGAGGAACATCATGTTGAAGAGAGCCCAGAAAACGAGTGCGGCCAGGCCCAGGAAGATATTGCCGAGAAGGATCATGTCCGGGTGGTTTGTCCAGGGTTATTCCAGGGTGAAAGGCAGTTCGTATTCCTTGGTGATGGCCTCCTGCTTGCTGCGCACTTTGACGGAAACCCGGGCCTTCAGCGGCTCTCCCAGCACCAGGCTGTTCTTGACGTAGGTATCTTCGTGATACATCCACGAATGATCGCTGAGCAGGTACTCGGAATCGCCGGCCTTCTGCGCCTGGTAAGCCCAGCGCTCGACATGCCCCGGTTCGTAGTTGACGATCGAGGTTCCGCCGGCTAC
>JAGQXA010001028.1 GCA_020436865.1 Saprospiraceae bacterium
GCCAGATCGGGTCCCTGCTCCATGCCCTGCGCATCGAACAGGGTAAAGGCCACGCCGGCATCGACGAAGGCCATCTGCAGGTTTTCGGAATTCATGAACGTGTCGTCGGAATCGTCGACGAAGAGGATGGATATCTGGCCCTGCATGGAAAGGGACAGCAAGGCAAGAAGGATGGGTAATACTACTTTCATCAGGCTATCTTTTTGTGAATGGATATAAAAAGCCGCGAAAAGATACAAGCTTTACGCTGGAATAGCAGTGAGATTGATCACCCATGCAATAATCCAGCGTCGGCAAACCAGTCTAGGGTTGCCTTCATGGCCTGTCCAATCTCCGTTTTCCGATAGCCCAATTCCTTTTCCGCCTTCGCGGAACTGATCCTTTGTGGGCTTTCCTTCAATACCTTCAGGGATTCGCGGGTGAAGAGCGCCGGTTGCCCCGTGAGCTTGCTTTGAATCCGAAAAACGGGCAGCATGGCCTGCAAAACAGGCATGGGCACGATCCGCCGGGGCGTTCGCACGCCTCCGACCTCGCCGATCAAAGCGGCCAGTTGTTTGACGGTCAGGTAGTGCCCGGAAAGGAGGTAGTTTTCGCCGGTCCGGCCGCGTTCCAAGGCGTTCACAGTCCCGTTCACCACGTCGTCGACAAACACGAAATCATAACCTCCGGGAATCAGCATCGGGATCCGTTTCCGATAAATATCGCTGATGCCCTTTCCCAATAGCGAGGGATAGTAGTCGTGCGGTCCAAACACGGAGGTCGGCGAAAGGATCACGGCGTCGAGCCCTTTTTCAACCGCATCCAACACCAGGCGGTTGCCGGCTACCTTGGTGCGATCGTAAGCTCCGCCGCCCTCGGTCCGCAACGGACGGGTTTCGTCGAGCACTTCTTCGAGCGGGAAGGGATCGAACACGTGGATGGTGCCGAAGTGGAGCAAGCGCCCCACCCTCTCTTGCAGACAGGCGTCGACCACATGGCGCGTACCGGCGATGTTAACGTCGGCCAGCCGCCCCTGCGGATCGCCGCCCGCCACAGAGATCACCGCGGCCGTATGGATGACCGCGTCGACGCCCTTCACAAAAGAGCGCACACCCTCCCGGTCGAGCAAATTGCATCGCACGACCTCGGCTTCCAGGCCTTGTAGACCTTCATCTTGCCGATGCACCATCAGGCGCAGTTCGTGGCCTTGGGCCAGCAGGGCCCGGCTGAGGTTGTTTCCGACATGCCCGGAGGCTCCGGTAATGGCAATGCGCATGCGCTTCGGTTTAATTAGCGGTCGGAACGCTCCTATAGCGTTCCGACCGCTAATATAGCCTTCCGACCGCTAATGGCGCTAATGAAAAAAGGGGGATGCCGTTCGACATCCCCCTTTTCGTAGAGTTGCTCTTTCCGTGCTGCTAGTGCACGATCAGCTTCTGGGCATAGACCTTGCCGGCCGTCTGCACGTTTATCATGTAGTAGCCGGCCGGAATGGCATCCAGCGGCAATTCGATGACGCGCTCGCCGGTGGCGGCCTGTTGCAGGCGATACACCACGCGGCCCGACAGATCGTGCACCGAAATGTCGAGCTGCTGCTCGCTCAATTCGCCGCCCAAGCCCAGGTAGGTCAGACCGGAAGCGGGGTTCGGATACAGGCTGACGTGATCCTTCTCCTCGCGGTCGACCTGCACCGGCACTACTTCCGAATACTCGAAATGCCCGTCGTAGTCGACCTGCTGGAGGCGGTAGTAGTTCACCCCCTTCGCCGGAAATTTGTCGAGGAAGGAATACTCCAGCAAACCCACATGGTCGCCGGCGCCCTCGATGCGGCCGATCACTTCGAAGTTCTGGCCGTCGGTCGAATGCTCGACGTTGAAGTGAGA
>JAGQXA010000316.1 GCA_020436865.1 Saprospiraceae bacterium
ATAAGTTAACAATCAGACCCTCCCACAAAAACCTAACAAAAAGTAAAAAACGGTCATTCCGAAAATGGATTTCCGTAAGCCGGTTCTTGCACAAAAACCGTATCGGTGAGCGTGTGCAGAAAGGATAACAGGTCTTCGCGCTCCTGTGCGGTCAGCGAAAACGGAAAAATGTTGGCGTCGAGGTTGTCGGCATAGTGCCCTCCGGAGCTGTAATGATCGAGCACCTCTTCGAGCGTAGCAAAGCGTCCGTCGTGCATATAGGGGGCCGTCAAGGCGACATTGCGCAGGGAAGGCACGCGAAATTTCCCGAAATCAGACGGCTTGCCCGTGATCCCGCCAAGGCCCGGATCGGGAAAGTCGACGGGCTCGAGGGCCTCGTCCAGGCCGTTGTTCGCATACTCGTTGGTGCTGACCAGGGGGCCGACATGGCAATGTGAGCATCCGGGATGGGGTTCGTCGGGATCGATCGGTTCGCGGTTGAACAACTTCTGTCCGCGCAGCTCCGAGGGAGAAAAAAACTGGGTTTCCGGACCGCGATCCCAGTTGGCGTAGTCGTATTTGGCATTGAAACTTACCAGGGTACGAGTGAATTGTCCAAGCGCCTTGGCGATCAGCGGAGCCGATATCTCTTCGCGGTCGGCGATCCCGAAGGCCTTGCGGAACATGGCGGGGTATTCCGGATGGACCTGCAGATCTGCGATCAGGTTTTCCAGGGTGTTCTTCATTTCGAGCGGATCCTCGATGGGATGCAAGGCTAGTTCTTCGAGCGTCTGAACGCGGCCATCCCAAAAGAGGCCCTTCTCAAAGAACCCGACATTGGCCAGAGGCTTGGCATTGCGAATGCCGATGGTCTGCCCTACCCCTTCGCTCAGGGCCAGTCCGTCGGTAAAACCCAACTCTTGTCGATGACAACCGGCGCAGGAAAGGGTGCTGTCGACCGAAAGAATGGGATCGTAAAACAGATAGCGGCCCAGTTCGACTCCATCCACCGTCAGCGGATTGTCAGCGGGAACGGACAGATCCGGAAAAAAATAGGGCAGTTCGGGCAGCAAGTAAGCCTGCGGCACGTATGGGATGTCCGCCAGATCGCCGGCCGGCTGCGGTTCGTCGCCGCCGCAACCCCAAATCCCGGCAATCAGCAGGCCGACCATCATGCTCCATCTCCACGATCCCCTGTTCATAGTTCTCGTTTAGAAAGGATTACTTAACATCGGATTATGCACGAAGCTGGTATCGGTGAGCGTGTGCAGGAAAGCGATGACATCTTGCTTTTGCTGTTCGCTCAGCCCCAGTGGCACAACCAGGTTCTCGTCGAGATTATCGGCAAAATGCACGCCTTCGTTGTAAAAATCGATCACTTCCTCCAGAGTCTGCAGCCGGCCGTCGTGCATGTAGGGCGCCGTCAAGGCGATGTTGCGCAGGGTCGGCGCCCGGAACTTACCGTTGTCGATCTTCGCCCCGGTTACGGCGCCTCGTCCCAGGTCTTCAAAATCGTCGAGGGTGGCCGCTTCCTGTAGCCCGTTGTTGAAATAGCCGTTTGTCGTGAACAGAGGGGCATTGTGGCAGTGGAAGCACTGCGCGTCCGGCAAGGGTGAATCGGCCACGTCGAAGAACATGTCGAAGCCGCGAAATTCCTGATCGGTGAATTCCACCGTCGGATCGAGGTAGAGGAAACGCCGGTCGTACTTCGACTGCCCGGTGCTGACCATGATCCGTTCAAATTGGGCAATGGCCTTAGCGGCCAGTTCGCGGCTGATCTCGTCGGAATCGAGGATCCCGAAAGCCCTTCGGAACATGGCCGGGTATTCCGCATGCGCCTGCAGCCGTTCGATCACCACCTCCCAGGTATTGTTCATCTCGACCGGGTCCTCGACAGGCAGCAAGGCCTGTGCCTCGAGGGTAGTCGAACGGCCGTCCCAAAAGAGCCCGTTTGTAAAGAAAGCCGCGTTGAGCAGCGACATGGCGCTGCGTTTCCCGTGGATGCCCAGCACGCCCGGACTGGTCGGCAGATTATCGGTAAAGCTGCCGACCGGCAGGTGGCAACTGGAGCAGCTTTGGGTACTATCGGACGAAAGGATCGGGTCGTAAAAAAGGAAGCGTCCGAGCTCGATACCGTCGACGGTCAGCGGATTGTCCTGCGGGATCTCCAGAGGAGGGAAGCCGGGAGGGACCTGCAGGTCATAAGGTTCGGGCTCATAGGGAATATCTTCGAGGTCGCCCTTGGTCGTCACGGGCGGTTCGGGCATATCGTCGTCCTGACAGGCGTAAAAGAAGGAAAGGCCCGACAGGAGGGCGAACAGGTAAAACGTTCTTTGCATTGCAGGTTCTATTCTTGAGCAATGAGCGCGTCGCGGAAATTGTCCATTACCTGATTGGCGACCGCCAGATCGTTGATGTTATGCGTATTCGGCTTGGCAACCACATCCAGGTAGCCGTTGCCGTCCTTGAACAGGTCCTTCAGATCGACCGTGAAGGTGATCCGGGAATTTTCCCCTTCCCGCACGCTGATCGGGAGGTTGACCGTTTTGCTGCGGTACACTTCATCGGAGCCGCAATGGTACAGCACCGATCCGTCGTCGTGCAGGCCGTCGGCATTGGTATCGATCTTGGCGTTGATCATGGTGAAAATATAGCTATTCCAGTCCTGCCAGTAGTGGCTCACCATACCCAGCGGGTGCGTGCTGGGATAGTCGGAGGCCTGGGTAGCGTTCAGTCCGGCCGGCACTCCCAGGCCGATCCGGATCCCGTCGTAATCGCCGGCGGGCACTTCGAACCAGGTGGGCAGGGCTACCCCCGCCATCGCCTTGTTGGCGTCGTCGATGCCGTCGAACTCGACAAAATCGATGTCCAACACATCCGTTTCCTTGCCGTCCTTAAGCAGGGCTACATCCGACAGATAGAAGTTGAAGCGCTGGAAAAGGATCGAGATCCCTTCGGTGTAGTCGTAGGGTTCCAGCATCACCAGCGGGGCCCCGTCATAGGTAGCCAGAAAATGCAACTCTACCGTGCCGTTCTGGTCGTCCTTGTCGCAGGAGGTCACTAATAGGAAGAGGGGCAGAATGGCGAATAATATCCGCTTCATTTGACAAGATTTTGGGTTCTGAAAAGGAAGTATTGGGCGAGTTGGAACTGCTTTCAAGAACGAAACGTCGGGCCCCGCCCGAAAGTTGCGAAGGTAGGGCTAATCCGACGCGATGTCAACTATGGAAAAGGCATTTGGCAAATTGTTGACAAGCGCAGCCGCAATCGCTTCCGGATCGGCCGTCTCGAGGTCGATCCCCTCAAAACAACGCAGATAATCGATCTGCAGCGTCACGGCAACGTCAAATCCTTCGTCGAGGAAGACCGGCTCGGCCAGCGGAAGCACCACTTCTACGGGCTCGAGCAGGCGCACGACCGTGGAATCCGTTCCCGGCAAGGTGTCGCGAAAGAACACGATCTTGCCGGCGAGGTAGCCGGTTCCGTCCTCCCACAGGAGGCTATCGGCCTGCACCCGGAGAGGATGCGAAGCCGGGGCGCTGGCCGGATCGGCCGACCGGATTGCCGGCGGGAGGCCGATCTGAAAGCGAAGTCCGTCGAATTGGCCGTTCTCCCGGAAAACGCCCAGGGTTCGGGCCTGCGGAAGATCGCGGTCGAGCAGCGCAAAGTTGTTTTCCACCGCAATCGTGACGGAGTCTGTCCCGACTCCAGGTACCCGAAGGTCCAGGCTGTCGGTCACGCCGAAGGATTCACCCCCCCTTTGCAACTTCAGTCCGGACAGGTAAAATCGCACCCGCTGAAAGCGCACCTCTACATCCGGTACGGCCGGGATAACATACAGGCTGTCGTAGCTGAACTTGAGCGTGGTATCGGGATCCTGCAAGACGACGCGGTGCAGAACCTCCAGGCTCAATTTGGGATAGGTACAGCAATCCGGGCACGGATCGTCGGCCGACACGTCGAAGTTGCTGGCGCTGATGTCCAGGCATCCTTCTTTGGGTTCGTAGCAACCCACTATCAGGATCAGCAGCGCGATCGAGCAGCTTGCTGCGAACGCCGGGCCTCTACCCCTTTTCCTTTTGTTCCTGCTCATAGTCCTGCAGCAGTTTTTTTACCAGCTTCTTGACCTGCACGGAGAATTCCTTGTTCAGGATCCAGTGGTAGTATTGACGGTCTTCCCACAAGGTTTTGCCGACCGGCCGGCCGACATATTTGCCGAAATTGAACACGACCGTTCCGTCGGGAGCGAGTTTGAGCCGCTGGGTGACATCGAGGATGTGCTCCTGGTTGGTAAAATCGTGGATGGCCTGAACGTCCTCCCGGATCGGTTGTTCCGTCACATTCCCATCGTCGTCGACATAGTCGACGCCGGCATAACGCGACAACTGCCCCTTGAACACTTCGATGGTCGCCCGCACGTCGGCCAGGGCATCGTGCGCGTTCTCCATTTCCTGATCGCAGTAGAACTTCAGGGCGGCGCGCAGGTTGCGCGGCTCCATTTTGTAGAAGATCCGCTGCACGTCGACCATCCGCCGGTGGTCGAGGTCGAAGTCGAGCCCTACCCGGGCGAACTCCTCCATCAATAAGGGAACGTCGAATCGATTGGAATTGTACCCTGCCAGATCGGAATTGCCGAAAAACTCGTACAGTTCCTCCGCAACCTGGCCAAAGGTCGGCTTGTTGGCCACATCCTTGGGGGTGATCCCATGCACGCGCATCGCCTCCTCGGAGATCGGGATGCCCGGATTAATGAGCATGGTGAGTTCTTTGGGCTCCCGCCCATCGGCAAAATACTTGACCACCGCGATCTGAATAATGCGATCACGCACGACGTTCAGTCCGGTAGCTTCGAGGTCGAAAAAACAGAGGTCTCGGGTCAGTTCGAACATGTTGAATGTTAGTTATTGGATGTTGGTTGCTGGTTGGTCCGAATGACATTCGGACGTTTCGGTTTGGATCCTGCTCAGTGGGAATCCAGTAGCCAGGGTTTGACGCCTGGCGTATATTGTACTTCGTAGCTGCCATCCTGGGCGCTGACGATGAAATAGGCCTCGATGCCGGGGAGTCGCTCGATCAATGCGAGGGCTTTTTCCGGGCCGAGCACCATACAGGCCGTTGCCAGGGCGTCGGCGGTGGTGCAATCGGGGGCGAAGACGGAAGCGCTGAGCAAGGTGCTCAATTCCGGAAACCCGGTGAACGGGCTGATCGTATGGGCATATTTTCGGCCGGCGACCTCGTAATAATTCCGGTAGTTGCCGGAGGTGGCCAGCGATCGATCCTGCAGCAAGAGGGCGGCCTGAACATCGGTCGTCGAGGCCCGGGGATCAGGGGTATTGATGCCCACGGTCCAGGCCGTACCGCGCGGACTCAGTCCGCGGGCCCGCACTTCCCCTCCGATATCCACCAGATAGTCGCGCACGCCCTGCCGCTCCAAAAAAAACCCTACCTCATCGACCCCGTATCCCTTCGCCAAGGCGCTGAAATCGAGCTGCACTCCGGCCTGGCTCTTTCCCAGCACCGCGCCGTCGAGTCGCACTTTCTCCATACCGACCAATTGCCGCAAGGAGTCGACGATCAGGCTATCGACCTGTTCGACCGGACGTTTCGGCGCGTAGCCAAAACCCCAGTAGTTCACCAACGGCATGACGGTCGGATCGAAGGCGCCCCCGGTCTGCCGGTACCATTCGCGGGCGGCCGTCAGATTCTTGATGAAGTGATAGTTAAAGGGAAGTTTATCCGGAGCCTCCGACGACAACGCGATCTCCTCAAATGACAGGCCCAGGTCGATCGGATCGTCCGACCGGTTAAACCGCGAGATGGTGCTCGAATCGATATAGGTCGACACCTCCTGATTGAGTTCGACCAGAAGAGAATCGATGCCTGGCTGCCAGTTGCGCTGCAAACTGTCGAGATACGTGACGCGATAGTACGTACCCATCGTTTTCCCTTCCAACATCACCGGCCTGACGACATCTGCCGGTTCATCCCGGCAGGCCGAAAGGAGGAATGCGACGAGTACACAACCAAAGATCCAGCGCATAGCCATTACCGTTTAGATCCGCTTGAGCAAGCGGGCGTCGAGAGAATACCAGCCCGGGCCGATCAGCCAGATCGCCAGGAATGCGAAGAGATAGAGCAGTCCCAGTTCCTTTTCCGGCAAGGGATCGCTTCCGTGCACCACGAAGGTGGCCACGATCATCGTGAACACCAACGGCGCCAGCGCCCAACGGGTGAACAGGCCCAACAGGAGGAAGACGGAGCACAGCAACTCGGCAAATACCGCGAGAAGTAGCGAAGCCGGGGCTCCTATCCCCAGCGGGTCGCCGAACTGATCGAGCCGTCCGTCGATCACCTTCTGGAGCTTCGGCCAGCCGTGGTTCGCCAGCATCAATCCGCCGAAGATCAGCCGCAACAACAAGGCCGCCCAGTCGAGTTTTCTGTTCGTGATCATGAATGTTTATTTCAACAGCCCCTCTGCTGCAGCTTCTTCCTGAACGCCATGTAATTGTACGGGGCCCTGCGGACGTTTGCGCCGCAAGCGCATATTGAGGAACTCCACGAACAGGGAGAAGGCGATCGCAAAATACAAATATCCTTTCGGAACGGCGCCCACTTCCGAGCCGGCGATCGACAGATGCGCCAGATGCGCGCCCTCGGCGATCAACATAAAGCCGATCAGGATCAGGAAGGCCAGCCCCAGCATCTGGATGGTCGGATGGCGGTTGACAAAACGGCCGACGGGCACCGCAAAGAGCATCATGATCAGGACCGAAGCCACCACGGCGACGACCATGATCGCCAGAGCGCCCTTGAGCCCGTTGGTCATACCGACGGCCGTCAGAATGGAATCGAAGGAAAAGACGATGTTGATCACGGTGATCTGTACAATGGCATTGCCCAGGCTGTATTTCGCCTTGGCGCCCGTCTCTTCGCCATGCTCCTGACCACCCTCCAGCTTGTGGTGGATCTCGGTAGTGGATTTGTACAAAAGGAAAATGCCCCCGGCGATCAGGATCAGGCTCTGCCCGGAAAAGGCGGCCGACACCCAGGAGAGGTGCAACTCGATCCAGGCCTGGCTCATGGCCACCAACACCGAAATTCCGAACAACAAGAGGATCCGCATGAACATCGCCAGGATCAGTCCGATGTTGGTCGCTTTCGATTGTTGCTCTTCCGGCAGTTTGTTCGCCGCGATCGAAATGAAAATAATATTGTCGATGCCCAAAACGATCTCCAGGAACGTTAGGGTCAACAAGCTCATCCAGACTTCGGCGCTGGCCAGATCGGGGAGTACGAATTCCATGGCAGGCTAGTTTTCTGCCTGCAAGAATACGAAAAAAGTCGCGAGTTTGAGAGTGAGTTTGAGCCTGCCTGCAGCAGACAGGCTCAAACTCCTTACTTCATCAACTTTAAGGCCCGCAGCCCTCCTTCGTTCTTCCGCCACAGGGCGAAGTACATACCGGAAGGCAGGTCGGACAGATCGATCTGCTGAATACCGGTCGGATCGTCGAGCAGTACGGTGCGCACCAGCCGGCCATCGGCCGAAACGATCTCCAACTGGTCGCCTTCCAGCGAACCGTCGAACTCAACGGTGAGCCAGTCGGTGACCGGGTTCGGATAGACCTTGAAGGTTCGGCCCGGAGCCCACCACAGCACCTCTACCTCGTTCGAATAGATGGCGTGCCCGTCGGCATCGCGCAATTCCACCCGGTAGACGTTCTTTCCGGCCATCGGTTGCTGGTCGAGCCAGGAGTAGGCGGTTTGCCCTGCCTGGTGATCCAGGCTCGCGAGCTCGTCGAAGCTGACGCCATCGGCCGAACGCTGCACGGTGAAGGTGAAGGGGCCGCCGAGCCAATCTGCTGCCTGCCAGCTCACGCGCACTTCCTCCGGGCCCGCCGGGCCGGCCGTGATCGTGAATCCAGGATCGTCGCAGTAGATCGGACTGTTCGAGATCGAGATCGGTAGAACGGCTGTTGCAGTACAACCGTCGTTGACCACCGTAAGTACGATCGTCGCCACCCCGAAGCCATCCCAAACCACCTGGGCGGTCGGGGTATCGGCAGTCTGCGGATCGGCGTTCGGGCCAAAATCCCAGTGATAGGTGGCATTCGCTCCGCCGAAGGCGGCGGTGTAGGTCGCCGGTTCGTCGACGCAAACGACGTTGGGACCGTCAATTTCCGCCCAGGCAATGCTGTCGACCTCCTTGGTCACGATATTCGACTCGAGGTATAGCACGCAGTTCTCCCGGCGTACACAGCGAATGTAGTAGGTGGTCTGATAGATCACCGGCGGATCGTAATTGGGCGTATTGCTGTTGGGAATGGGCATCCAGGTATTCTGGTTGAACGGTCCGCCAATGGTGCTCTTCATCCAGAGATACTCGAGCGCGCCGACCCCGCCGCTAGGCGGCAAGACCTCGACGATCGGGCCGGGGTCGTTGCCCGGTCCGCACAGCACTTCGTCGCCGGCGATCTGCCCGGGATTGGTCACGTTCACGCATTCGATAAAAATGCCGGCATCCCAGCTGAGAATGCAGTCGCCATCCAGCAAGGTAAAGAAGGTTGTCATTCCGGTGAGCGTGTCCACATCGCTGTCGACCTCGTCGTTGGCGCCTACGTTGGGCAGCGTGAAATGGTATCCCTGCGGCAGCACAAAGGTCAGCTTGTAGGTACCCGGGGGGATCGGATCGAAGAGATACATCCCGGCGGCGTCGGTCACCGTACTGAGGGTAAGCGGATTGCCCTGATCGTCATTTCCCGAAAGGGTGACGACCACATTGCCCTTTCCGGGCTCGCCGGGATCCTGCAGGCCGTTCTCGTTCTGATCGAACCACACCTTATCGCCGACCTTCGCGGCCGGCGGATCGCCGAGGCTAACCGAACAGCTGGTCTCACAACCATTGGCATCGGTCACGACCACGGAGTAGACGCCTTCGCTCAGGCCGCCCAGCACGGCATTGGTTCCGCCGGTATTCCACAGATAGGTATAAGGCGGCGTACCGCCCGAAGCCGTCACGGTCACTTCGCCATCGGAACCGCCGGGCACGCTGATCGGATGGGTGATGGCAATGCTGCAGGTCGGAGTCTCGACGGCGATCAGATCGAACTCTACCACTACCTGACAGCCGAGGGCGTCCTCTACCAGCAGGCTATAGTTGCCGGCAGATAGTCCGTCGACCTGCATCCCGGTATCGCCGGTGCTCCACATCAGATCGTAAGGAGGAGTTCCCCCGGTGATCACCGCCAGGGCTGCGCCGTTGGCACTTCCCGCACAGGGCGGATTCAGGATCTCGACGCTGGCTTCCAAGGTGTTGTTGATCCCGATCTCGGCCGAGGCGGTCAGGAAACAGCCGTTGGCGTCGGTGGCCGTTACCGTGTAGAGGCCGGGCGACAGCCCGGTGATGGTAGCGGAGGAACCGCCATTGCTCCAGGCATAGCTATACGGTGGCGTACCTCCTCCGACCGCAGCCGTAGCCGTGCCGCCGATAGAGCCGTCGCAACTGGCGTCGGTACTGCTCACTTCCAGGGTGAGCGCCGCCGGCTCGCCGATGGCGACCGTAGCAATGCCGAAGCACCCATTCGCGTCGGTGGCGGTAACCGTATACATCCCGGCTTCCAGCCCGGCGATCGCAGCGGTCATCTCCCCGGTATTCCAGACGTAGTCGTAAGGGGCCGTGCCTCCGGACGCGCTGGCTGTGGCCGAACCGTCGCCAGCGCCAAAACAGGAAATGTCGGTCGACTGGATCGATACCACGATCACTGGCGCCGGATCGATCACGATCGTTTCGGAGACGGTACAATCATTGGCATCGGTCACCGTGACCGAGTACACTCCGTCGAACAGGCCGGTCAGGGTCGCGGAATGATCGCCGGTGCTCCAAAGGTAGTCATAGGGCGGCGTACCGCCATTGACGATCGCCGCGGCGGTTACGCCGGCAGGATCGCAGACGTTCCCCTGCAGTTGCACTTCCAGTTGCAGGCTCGGAGGTTGGTCGACCAGAGCCGAGCCCTCTACGGTACAGCCGTTGGCGTCGGTCACCGTCAGCGCATAAATGCCGGCCGTCAGGCCGCTGAGGTTCGGGTCGGTATCGCCGGTATCCCAGAGGTAGGAATAGGGCGGCGTGCCGCCATTGACCGTCGAGGAGATCGCGCCATCGCTATCGCCGGCGCAATCCAGATCGGTGGGTTGCAGGAAAAGGGTCAGCAGCGGCGGCTGGGCGATCACCACGGTTTCCGACAAGGTGCAGCCGGCAGCATCGGTGACAACGACGGTGTAGGAACCGGCCGTCAATCCGGTGATTTCCGGGCTGGTCTCGCCGGTACTCCACAGGTAGCTCAGGGGGGCGACGCCTCCTACGGCCATAGCCGTAGCCGAGCCTGTCGCATCGCCGAAGCAGAGGATGTCTGCGGTGCTGAGGTCGAGGGTAAAGGTCGGCGCCGCCAGGATCGTGACCGAAGCATTGCCGCTACAGCCATTGGCATCGGTCACGGTCACCGAATACATGCCCGGCGCCAGGCCGGTGATGGTTTGGGTGCTCCCTCCGTTGCTCCAGGAATAGAGGTAAGGCGGCACGCCGGAGGGCATAGCGGTGGCCGTGCCATCGGAAGCTCCTTCGCAGACTTCATCGGTGGCCGTTGCCGTGACGTCGATCCCCGGAGGCTGCTCGACGAGGATGGTGCCCATGACCGTACAATTATTGGCGTCGGTCACCGTCACGGTATAAGAGCCGGCGGTCAGTCCGCCGATACTCATCGTCGATTCCCCGTTACTCCACAGGTAATTGTAGGGAGGAGTGCCGCCATTGACCATTGCCGTGGCTGTGCCGTCGCTGCCGCCGCAATCGGTCACGTCGGTGTGCGGTACCATCAGCGTGAGCGGAGGCGGAGTGGCGATGCTGACGCTCCCTTCGGCCGTACAGCCGAGCGCATCGGTGGCGGTCACATCGTAGGTGCCGGGGGGCAGCCCGCTGAGGTTGGCGCCGCTCTGACCGTTGCTCCAGGCATACGTATAGGGCGGCACGCCATTGGCTGCCAGGGCGGAAGCCGTACCGTTATTGAATCCGAAGCAGGTCACATCGGTGGAACTCACCGAAAGCGAAATATTCGATTGATCTTCCAGGACGACCGTACAGACATCGGAGCAGCCGTTAGCGTCGGTTACCGTTACGCTATAGATGCCGGCCACCAGCCCGGTCAGGCCCGGAATGGTATCGCCGGTATTCCAGAGATAACTATAGGGAGGGGTGCCCCCGACCGGCATAGACAGGGCCGAGCCGTTGTCGTCGTCCTGGCAGACCGGATCGCTCGAAGAACAGTTGGCCGAGAGCGGCGGCGGTTCGCTGACGATCCCGCTGCCCACGGCTGTGCAGCCATTGTTGTCGGTCACGGTCACGGTATACATTCCCGGAGGAAGGTCGGTGATCAGGGCGGTCGTATCGCCGGTATTCCAGAGATAGGTGAACGGAGGCGTGCCATCGGTGACGATGGCCGTTGCGGTACCGTCCATTTGCCCGGTACACAGCACGTCGGTCGTCTGCACTGTCACGGCGGGCGGCAGGCCGGTAATATTCACGCACTTGACCACGCCGCAATGCACGGAATCGGTGATCGTCACGCAATAGGAGCCCGTGGCCAGAAAGGTGATCGTCTGGGTGGTATCGCCGGTGATCCATTCGTATTCGTAGGGTGGGATGCCACCGGATGTGTTGGCGGTGATCGTTCCGGGCGCGGAACAACCGTCGACGTCGAGGGTAGCGATGATGATCGGGGGAGCGTTCATCAGCACCGAGGCCGTGGCGCCATTGGAAGCGGCGTCGGTGACGGTCACTTCGTAGAAGCCCGGGCCGAGGCCGGTAATCGCCTGGGTGGTATCGCCGGTGCTCCACAAGTAGGAGAAGGGCGGCACCCCGTTCGACGGGAAGGCGGTGATCGAGCCGGTGGGGATGGCCCCACAGATCGGCTCTACGACCTGAAGGTTTACGGTCAACTGCGCCGGCAACAGGCTACAGAGGAACGGAATGAGGAAAAAGATCAGGGAGAGTCTGCGCAGAGTGTGGCGACTCTTGGCGAGCAGGAGGTGTAAAAGGTTTTTCATGAGCAATCTGTCAGTTGGGATATGGGTAATTTGTTAATTGGGGGATTAGGTGGGGGTTTCAGGATACAGGATGCTGGATACTGGCCATGTTCGAGGTATGGAAGTACGGGCCCCACAGCGTAAGCTGGGGCATAGTTGTTTCCATACCGGAAACATCCAGACGTCCTTAGAATTGGTTTGAAACTCTTGCGAGAAGGGATCTCATAGGTAGGTTTCGGTGTTTATTTACCGGGCAGAGAAGTAGGAGGTCGTGTTCCCGGTTCTGTACAAATATATCCATTTCCGGGAAGGCTTCCCAATAAAAAACGGAATCTATCAGACAATTCCGGCACAATACTGGATTTCGGGTATTTATCGCCTTCCCGTCATTTGCCTGGTGCAGAAGAATGAGCAATCCAAGCCAAGATTCGTTATTTTTACAAAAAATATCATCTGATGAAGCACCGCATACTCTTGTATCTCTTACTACTGCCGATCTTGGGCTGGGCGCAGGGCGACCTGCCACACCCCTACTCGCCGGCCGAACTGGAACTGCTCAAGTTCGACCAGTTCGCCAATCCGCCGATCTCGGCTTTTGTCGAAACCGACCCGCCGCCTTTCGTGCCGCGTTCGATGGCCGAGTGGGAGGAGATCCAGTCGCTGGTGGTCACCTGGACCAACCAGAAAACGATCCTGGCCGATATCATTCGCTACGCCAAGGAAGAATGTGAGGTTATTGTTATTTGCTCGAGTGTTTCGCAAACCGAGAACGAGCTGCTGAACACCTACAACCTCGATAACCTCGACAATGTCGTGCTGCTCCAGGCCCCTTACAACAGTATCTGGATCCGCGACTACGGCCCCCATACCATCTACGAGAACGATGTCGATTCGCTTTACCTGGTCGATTGGAAATACAACCGGATCTCGCGCCCGCGCGACGACACGATTCCCATCGCCATTGCCGACTACAAGAACCTGACCCTCTATTCGACGATCGAAGCGCCCAACGATCTGGTCAGCACCGGCGGCAACTTCCAGAGCGACGGTCTGGGAACGGCCTTTTCCTCCAAGCTCGTGCTCGAGGAGAACGAGCCGGGCAACATTTACGGCGTGAGCGTCAAAACCGAAGCTCAGATCGATCAGATCCTGTACGAATACCAGGGGATCGACCGCTACATCAAGTTCGAAACGCTGCCCTACGACGTCATTCACCACATCGACATGCACTTCCGCATGCTCGACGAAGAGCGGATCATCTTCGGGGAATATCCGGAAGGGGTGGCCGACGGCCCGCAGATCGAGGCCAATATCCAGTACCTGACCAGCAACTTCAACTCCTCGTTCGGCACGCCCTACGAGATCGTGCGCATTCCGATGCCGCCCGACGACTGGGCCTATCCCGGCCAGACCAACTGGGCCGACTACCGCACGTACACCAACTCGGTGTTCGTCAACAAAACGGTACTGGTGCCGACCTACGACGAACAATACGACACGACGGCCCTGCGTATCTACCGCGAGCAATTGCCGGGCTATAAGGTCTACGGCATCGATTGCAACAGCATCATCGAATCGCTCGGCGCCCTGCACTGCATCGTGAAGGCGGTAGGCGTCAACGATCCGCTGTGGATCGTCCACCAGGCACATGGCGACGTCCAAGAAGCCGTCGATTCCTACGAGATCACGGCCACGATCAAACACCGCTCGGGGATCGAGGCGGCCGCCGTATTCTACACGGCCGACACCACGCAAGGCTACAGCTCCGTCAACATGACGCTGGTCGACCCCGATACCGACACCTGGGCGGCCGACATTCCCGGCCTTGACGCCGACGGCGAGGTCTTCTACTACATTCACGCCACGGCCAATAACGGCAAAGAGCAGGTGCGCCCGATGCCCGCTCCGGCCGGCTACTGGAACTTCGACGTAACGGTGCCGGTGGTCGGCACCAGCGAAGCGGTAGCCCTGAGCTCTGCCCTTGAAGACATTTTCCCCAATCCCGCCAGCGCCATCACCTGCGTGCCCGTCAGCAGCAGCCGTCCGACCGACGCCCTGCTCGAGGTCACCGATCTGCTCGGCCGCCGCATCGAGGTG
>JAGQXA010000317.1 GCA_020436865.1 Saprospiraceae bacterium
CGAATCATTTTTCAACCAAAATCAAAGATGCCATGAAAACGATGGAAATCACCCGCACCCTTCTCCTCTTGTTATCGGTCGTTCTGATCAGCTTTTCGGCCGATGCCCAGCAAGCTTCCGCAACGCCGCCGGTATTGGTCAAGGTAGAAAAAGTGTCTGCCGACCAGGTACTGGAAGTCCGGCTGGCCAACCTGCAGCAGAAACAGACGGAGGTCCGACTGCAAGACATTGACGGCAAGACCTGGTGGTCGGAGAATATCTGGCGCCAGCACGGCTTTGCGAAGAAATACCGCCTGAACGATCTGCCTGCGGGCGTATATCTGCTGACGGTCTTTCATCCGCAAACGGAAGAAGCCCATGCGGTGGTCGTTCAGGAGAATACTTCGAGTCCAGCCGGCGTCCAGACTTCGACGGCCTCCACCATCAAGTGGATCGCCCGGATCGAAGCCAGCGATGAGCAGCGCATCGGGGTACAGCTCGCCAACCTGCTGGAAGAACCCGTTCTGCTGCGGATCAACAACCTGCGGGGCGGGGTGGTCCTGGAAGAAAAGATCGACGACTTGCACGCTTACGCCAAGATGTTCAATCTTCGGAAACTGGCCGACGGCTCGTACTACCTGTATCTGGGCTCGCGAAAGTCGGTCATCATCCAGTACTTTGAGAAGGCCGACGGACGTTTGATCCTCGGCCGGCAGGAACGACTCGACCAACCGGTTCCCGGAAAGGTCGGAGAAATGGCAAGCCGTTAGGGCTGGCCAACGGTACGCGATCTTATGTTTCATATATAGCCAGGGTAGGTAAGCGCCTGCCCGGCTTTTTCTCTTTTTAAAGACTCACCCAATACACGAGCCACATGAACTCTCGTCTGCCCCTCCTTCCGATCCTGTTGCTACTTGGCCTGCTGGCTGGTCTGCCGGCGCAATCGCAGGAGATCCGCACGGTTCGGGACCTCCGTTTCAAACACTTCCAAACGGAAGACGGCCTCGTGTCGTTGAGCATGACGGCCTTCCTGCAAGATCGCAGCGGCCTGATCTGGTTGGGCACGGAAAACGGCGTTGTGCAATACGACGGCTTTCGCTTCCATCCGATCCAGGAAATGAGCGGCCGCAAGGTCACCGCTTTGTATGAAGACGAGGAAGGTCTGATCTGGATCGGAACCAAGAACAACGGACTCTACCGCTATGCCCCCGCTACTGCAGATCTGCTGCGATTGCCGCTCGCGCTGACGATCTCGCTCGAGGCGCTCGAAAACCAGATCATCAGCATTGCAGCCGATGGGGCCGGAATATTGTGCGTCGGTACAGCCGGTGGGCTGTTTCGGCTTTTTCCTCAACCGCCTTCTGCCGAACGTCCATACCGCATCGAACGATATCTGCCGCAAAAATTTCCCGCTGCCCTCTATTACCTGGCCGATTCGCTGGAAAAGGTCGGCGCGCAGCTAGGGCAGCTCGTGGTCGGGCGGACCCGCGACCGCGAATTTGTATTCGACGTAGATAGCGATGATCCGCTTTTCGTGCTCTCCTCCGGCATTAAGATGGCCAGTTTCCCGTCGGGTTTCTTTTACCGCGGCTGGATAGAAAATGCCGAGGGCAAGATCGTTTGGGACATGGCGGTGGAAAGGACCCTCCAAGGCGATTGCGTTTGGCCTAACGGCGCCTACCGGGTGCAGGGAGAAAGCTTGCGCCTACCGCGAGGACAATACCGGCTCCGGTATCAGATGGACCGGGCGATCGCCGATCTGGTGCCCCCGATCATGGGTCGTTTCCATGGCATTCGGGTTCTGCAAGCCGACGACCGCCTGGCCGCCCAGATCGAGCGGCACATGGCCGAAGCCCGGAAGAAGGCCACCATCCTCGAACAGCGCATCGACGTCGTTTATACCGATGAAACCGGTGTGACCTGGTTGGGGGGCGGGGGCGGACTGACCAAAATGTTCATTCCCGACCTAAGCGATCCGGAACGGGTGACCTTTGAGCAATTCCAACCCTTCCCCAAACGGCCGGGCAATATCAACAGCATCCATATCTATGCTATTTCCCCCAGTCGGAAGAAGGGCGGTCTTTGGATCGGAGGCGCCTCGCAGATCGAAGGCGGCACCGTTTGGGGCAAAATCTTTCTCGAACACTTTGATCCGGAAAGCGGACATTTCACCTCCTATAAGAATGGCTTGGAAACCGGGCGTTTTATCAACCAGATCTACGAAGATCCGGAAGGGGGGCTCTGGTTGGGCACCGGCTGGGACAAGGGAGATTATTGGGATATCGGCGTGGGGACCTATGGCTTGTATCACCTGCAGGAACCCTTGCTGGAAGAGGGCCAGGCCGGACGGGCAAACCTCGATTATTACAATCTTCAGCCCGGCAATTCCACCCGGGGGAATATCGGCGTGAATTTCATCGAGGCCGATGGCGTAGGATCGGTCTGGATCGGAACCACCATGAACGGCTTGTACCAATACGACCCCAACTTCAACTGGTTTAGTCATAAGCCCATCCTGAACCCCTCGATCACCGACAACATTCAGGCTTTCTGTTATGTCGAAGACGCTCAGGGTGGGTTGTGGATCGGTACCCAGGGGCAAGGCTTGTTCAAGATCCAGCCCGACGGCACCGCCAGGCCGGTGCCGGGCGTGGGCGAGGAGATCAACGACCTGTTGCTCGATAGAAAGGGCCACATCTGGGTGGCGACGAGCAAGGGCGAATTGATCCGCCTGGATCCGACTTCCCAACAGATCAGCCGGGTTTCCGTGCCGAGTCAAAGCAACCCTTTCCCGTTCATACAAAGCTTGAGCGACGGGGTGGTGTTCGACCTGGAGCCGGCTTCCGATGGGCAGTTTTTCGTCGCGTCGAGCCTGGGCATTTTTCTGTTCGATCCGCAGACAAGTACCTTCACGCAGAGCTATTTCCGCCTATCGGGATCGCCGGTCGACAATTGGGACGGACTGCCCTCCTCTCTTTCCTGGGAACCTCCGAATGTGCTTTGGGTAGGCTTCCTGAAGAACGTAGGGCTTTACCGGTCTGAATTCCGCTACGAGGGCGACCAGGTACAGATCGATGCCGAACGGGTCGGCGAATACTGCACGGTGGAAGACCTTTACCGCTCGGCCGACGGTACGCTGTGGGCGGCTACTCTCAGTGGCCTGGCGGAAATTTCCGGCCGCGAGCTCAAGGATTTCTATACATACCACGACGGTCTGTTGCACAACGAGGTCTACTCGATCGCCGAAGATGATCGCGGCAATCTTTGGTTGACCAGCCCGAAAGGACTCTCGCGTTTCAATCCGAAGACCCGCGAGTTTCAGTCCCTGTCTCGCTTTGACGGTACGCTTCTGCCGCAGGTAATGCCGGGCAACATCCAACAATTGAAAGACGGCCGTATGATCTGCAGCAGCGAGGATGGCTACTGTCTTTTCGATCCGCACGAAGTGCGCACCACCAAAACCGTCCCGCAGATCGCGCTGACCGGATTGCGGATCTCCAACCAGGAGGTTGCCGTAAATCCGGATGGGCCCCTGCAACAAGCCCTGGCCTACACCTCTTCCTTGACCCTGAGCCACTACCAGAACGACCTGACCTTTGAGTTTGTCGGACTGAATTCGCCCCGGCCGGAAAAGATCCGGTACCGCTACCAATTGGTGGGCAACGACCCGCACTGGATCGATGCCGGCGCCGAACGCTCGGCCCGCTATACCAACCTGGCGCCGGGGCACTATACCCTGCGGGTACAAGCCAGCCAGGAAGGGGCAGACTGGAGCCAGGAAGCCACCTTGCAACTATGCATCCGGCCACCCTGGTGGGCCACCTGGTGGGCCTTCGCCGGTTATGGCTTAGCGCTGGTCGGCATCCTCTACTTTCTGTACCGGATCCAGATGAACCGGCAATTGAGCCGGGCCGAATCCCGGCGGATCAAGGAATTGCACGATTTTCAGACGCGGGTCTATACCAACATCACTCATGAGTTCCGCACGCCCATCACGATCATTCTGGGCATGACCGGCCAGATCCGGGAGAACCCGGAGCGCTGGTTCAACGACGGCCTGGAAATGATCGATCGCAACGGACAGAACCTCCTCCGGCTAGTCAACCAGATGCTCGACCTGTCCAAGCTGGAGTCCGGTAAGATGGACTTGCAGATGGTACAGTCCGACATCATCCATTTTCTGAAATACCTGGTAGAATCTTTTCACTCTTACGCTGAAAGCCGCGACGTGCAACTCCACTTCCTGGCCGACTGGGACGAATGGTACATGGACTACGACCCCGACAAGCTTCAGCAGATCCTCGGCAACCTGCTGTCGAACGCGATCAAGTATACCCCGGCCGGCGGGCAGGTTTACGTCGACGTCCGTCAGCCCGACCGGGAAGCCTCGGATGCTTCCCAGCTGGTCATTCGCGTACGCGACACGGGAGTTGGGATCCCGGAGGATCAGATCCCCCAGCTATTCGATCGTTTCTATCAGGTTCGGAAGAACGATCAGCCCCCGGCCGACGGCACGGGCATCGGGCTCGCCATCACCATGGAATTGGTCAAACTGATGAAGGGCCGCGTGGAGGTCAAGAGCAAGGTCGGACGAGGTTCCGAATTCACGGTGGTACTGCCCGTCAACCGGAAGGCCCCGCGCAAGGCCCTGGAGGCGCCACCGGCACGACCACTGCGGCTATTGGAACCCGAGCCCCGGTCGAACCCGCCAGCGGTTTCCGACCAACCTCCGAAGCTGCAGCCTTCTGCCGGCAGCGACGCCTCTTTGCCGCTCGTGCTGCTCATTGAAGATAATCCGGACGTCGTGCAGTACCTGCGCTCCTGCCTGCAGGATCAGTACCAGATCCAGGTGGCCACCAATGGACGGAGCGGGATCGAAAAAGGCCTCGAGCTGGTGCCCGATCTGATCGTTTCCGATGTGATGATGCCGGAGAAGGACGGCTTCGAGGTTTGTCGCACGCTCAAGGCCGACAGCCGCACCAGCCACATTCCGATCGTACTGCTCACGGCAAAGGCCGACGTCGAATCCCGGCTCGAAGGGCTGGAAAAAGGCGCCGACGCCTACCTGCCCAAGCCTTTTCTGCAGGAAGAATTGCTCTTGCGCCTGCGCAAGCTGCTCGAACTGCGGAAGAAACTCCAGCAACACTACCTGCAGATCGCCGGACTGGATCCCGGCGGATCCACCCCGCGCGACATTCCCGACCCCAGCTCCGTCGACGACCACTTCGTCGAGGCGGTCCGGACCGTCGTGGAAGCGCATCTCGACGATTTCGACTTCACGGTGGAAGAACTGTGTCGGGAGGTTACCCTCAGCCATTCGCAGCTGCACCGGAAGTTATCGGCCCTGACCGGCCTTTCGGCCAACAAGTTCATCCGGTACATCCGCCTGAACAAGGCCAAGGAACTGCTCTGCCGGCCCGAACTGACCGTAACGGCCGTGGCCTTCGACACCGGCTTCAACGATCCGAGCTACTTCGGCCGCATCTTTAAAAAAGAGTTCGGCCTGACGCCGATGGAGTGGCGCGAACAACACCTCACCGACGGCTAACCAGTGATCGGATGACTAAGCGATCGGATCGCTTAGTCATCCGATCACTTAATTCGAAAATTTTCGGGACCTGTGCAATGACAGTTCCTCCGTTTTTCGGACGTTCAGTTTTGCTATGATATTTGTGGATTTGCAAAATAGGTTTTGATAATCAGATGCTTATGTGCTCTTCACTTTAACTATCCTTTTCAATATTACCCAAACGGGTAAAAATTATTCCAAAAAATTTGACTTTCCCCCAGGAAGTTTGCACCTTGCATCAAAATTACCCAAATGGGTAAATCACATGAAAGAAGCAAGCACGGAAATACAGATCCTGGAAGCGGCGCGGCAAGTGTTCACCCAAAAGGGGTTCGCCGCAGCGCGGATGCAGGAGATCGCCGACCGGGCATCGATCAACAAGGGACTGCTGCACTACTACTTCCGCAGCAAGGAAAAGCTCTTTCTGGCCGTTTTCGAGGAGGCCTTTCAGCGCGTCACTCACCGCATCAACGAGATATTCGAGGCCGATCTGCCATTATTCGAAAAGATCGAAGCCTTCGTGCATAACTACCTCGACACGATCATCGAAAACCCCTACCTGCCGGGCTTCGTCGTGAGCGAACTGAACCGCAACCCGACCCAGTTCCTGCATACGCTCTTTGCCAAACGGCAAAAGCCGAACCCGACGAAACTGATGCTGCAGATCCAACAGGAAGTCGAGCGAGGCCGTATCCGCCCCATCCATCCGGTCAACCTGGTGCTCAATATCCTCTCGATGTGCATTTTTCCCTTTGTGGCCCGGCCGCTCTTTCAGTCGATCACCGAGATGGACGATGCGACCTACTTTCAACTCATGAAGATGCGCAAGAAGGATATCACCGAGTTCGTACTGAATGCGATCCGCCTCCCGGAAACCAACTGATTTTTTTTGTTCACGATTTACCCAAATGGTTAAAATGGCACTCGCTATGAGATCCTCCCTCTTTCTCCTCCTGATCGCTCTGCCGCTGGCAGACGCCTTTAGCCAACCGGCAGGAGGATTGACCCTATCCGCTTGTTACGAACAGGCCCGCGAAGCGCATCCGCTCTCGGCACGGGGCACCTGGCTGTTGCAGGCCAACGCCCTGCAGATCGAGCAGATCGAGGCCAGCCGCAAGCCGACCATCCAGTGGAAAGCCGCCGCCAGCATCCAATCGGAGGTGGTCGACCTGCCCTTTCAGGCGCCCGGGATCGAACCGATCAACCTGCCCCTCTACCGCGCCCAATCTACCGTCGAAGCGAACTACCTCCTATACGATGGCGGCCTGACCGACGCCCGACAGGCCATGGAAAGCAGCGCGCTGCTCACTAGACAGCAAGAGGTGGAGGTCAGCCTCGAACAACTGAAAGCACAGATCAACCAGGCCTATTTCGGCATTCTGCAGCTGCGGGCGCAGCGCGAGATCCTGCTCGCGACGCACACAGACCTGCAAAACAAGCTCGGCACCGTGCAGGCCGGCGTGCGGCACGGAGCCGTATTGGAAACGGAAGCCGACAAACTGGAAGTAGAGATCTACCGCCTCGACATGCGCCAGGAAGAAACCGAAGGACAACTCAAAGGCCTCGTGGCCGTGCTGGGCGCCCTGATCGGCGAAGAACTATCTCCGGAAGTAGTGCTGATCCTGCCGGAATCCGACGAAGGGCTGCCCCTGGAAGAGGAGGTCCTGCGCCCGGAATTGCGCCTGTTCGACCTGCAGAAGCAAGAGATCCAAAGCCGGCAGGCACTCGTCGACGCAAGCCGGCGCCCCAAGGTCGCCGCCTTCGCCCAAGCCGGACTTGGCTACCCGAATCCGCTGAATTTCTTTGACGAAAGCCTCAGCCCTTTCGGAGTGGCAGGCGTGAACTTCACCTGGGACATCGTCGATTGGAA
>JAGQXA010000318.1 GCA_020436865.1 Saprospiraceae bacterium
ATTTGCGGACTCAGCTATACCTTGGCGGCTGTAGCGCCGCTGAGTTTCGGTCAGTGGACGCAGGTGTCGGGGCCGGGCATGGCGATCTTCACCGATCCGACCTTTGAAGGTACTGAAGTGACGGTCGACCAGTTTGGCGCCTATACCTTTGCCTGGACGGAAGACAATAACGATTGTACCGGCTCCGATGACGTGAGCATTACGTTCAACGACGGTCCGGCCCTGTCGGGCGGTGTCGGTGAAAGCTGCGATCTCATCTCCTTCACGTTTACCGTGACCTTCGACATTACTAATGGCGCGCCGCCCTATACCGTCACCGGTACGGCGACGGGTACATTGACGGGAAATACTTTCACCTCCGATCCCATCCCAAATCTCACGGACTATTCCTTCGAGGTGACCGACGCCAACGGCTGCGGTCCGCTCGTCGTGAGCGGGTTTGTGGAATGCGTGTGCGCTACCGACGCCGGCCTGATGGACCTTATACCGCAGGAAATCTGTGAAGACGAGCTGGTGACGGTACCGGCAACGACCGGCGCGGTGCTCGACCCGGAAGATATACTGCTGTATGTACTACATAGCGGCAGCGGCAGCAGCCTGGGCGCCGAAGTTTTCGGTTACAGCGACACTCCGACCTTTGGCTTGATCCCGCCCATGCAAACGGGCGTGACCTACTACATTTCGGCCATAGCCGGCAACGATTTCGACCTCGACGGCGTCATTGATGCCAACGATCCCTGTGTGTCGGTAGCGCCGGGCACGCCAGTCGTGTTCACTGCCTTGCCGATCGCCTCTTTTGCCGGCGACGTGACCGTCTGCGAAGGCGATCTGGCCGAACTCACGGTGGTCGTTAACAGCGCTACTTGCGTCGACATCAGCTACGATCTCGGCGGGTCGGTGACCACCGTTCCTTGTTTGTCGAACGGCGATGTCATTTCTATCCCGACCTCCGACCAATCGCTGATCGTGACGATGACAACAGTGACCGATCAAGCCGGTTGTACGAATAACAGCGGCTCGGTGGCGAACATCGTGGTCAACCTCATTCCCGAAGCGACGGTGAGCGGCAGTGCGAGTATCTGTAACAGCACCGATAGCGGGAATCCGACCGTGCTCGATTTCAGTACCCTGGTGACCGGAGGCGATCAGGGCGGCGTATGGGAAAATACCGACGGCGCCAGCGTTAGCGGCGCTTTCCCGAACCTCGATTTTACCGGCGCTACTCCGGGCATATACACCTTCACCTACACGACGGCAAGCGCCTTGCCTCCCTGTCAGGATCAGAGCTACACGGCCGAAGTGACGGTCGAAGATTGCGAATGCCCCGATCTGGGCTTTGCGCCGGCGCCGACGCTTTGCAACGACGGCGATGTTCTCGATCTTGGCGATCTGCAGGTAGAAGCTTTGCCCGGAACCTATACGATCAGCGGTACGCCTGCCGGTGCGGTGAACCTGCCCCAGATCAACGGAAGTCAGTTTAACGCGAGCGGCGCCGACCCCGGCGTGTACGAGATCACCTTCGACCTGGGCACTGTACCGCCGCAGGGATGCCCGCTGAGCAATACCCTCACCGTGGCGGTATCGGCCGAACTCAGCGCCGGCGCCCCTGCCGCCGCTCCGGAAGTTTGCTTCGGCGAGTCCGCGGTGACCGACCTGAACGGCCTGCTGACCGGCGCCGATCCGGGCGGTAGCTGGACGGAAGTAAGCGCTACGCCTTCAACCGGCGGCGCTTTCAATGCGGCGGCGGGCACTTTCAATACGAACAGCCAGGCGGCCGGCACCTATACCTTCCGGTATACCGTCACGCCTGCGGCGCCTTGTTCTCCCGCCTCTGCCGAAGTATCGGTGGTCGTACATCCCTTGCCGGTGGCCGACGCCGGCGCCGATGCGACCCTGACCTGCTTCGAACCTGCGCTCGGCCTGGGAGGGAATGGCACCAGTCAGGGCGCCCAGTTCACCTATGAGTGGACCTCGGCGGCAGGCGCCTTCCCGGGGACGCCCGATGTGCCCTTCCCGGACATCGCCGAACCGGGCAGCTACACCCTGACGGTCACGAACCTGCAAACCGGCTGTACGGCTACTGACGAAGTCGTGATCGACGCCGATCAGGAGATCCCGACGCCCTACTTTACCGTCGTGCCCGTGGGTTGCTTCGGCGATTCGGATGGTGCGATCCTTGTGGATTCGGTGACCGGCGGGAAACCGCCGTATCTGTACTCGCTGAACGGAGCGCCCTTCGTCAGTGGCGGCTTTTTTACCAACTTGCCGGCAGATAGTTATACCTTGGTCGTGGAAGACGCCAATGGTTGTCAGACGGAGGTCTTCACCATCGATATCCAACAGCCGCAGGAACTGAGTGTGGAGTTGGTCGCTTATGTCGATGACAACACCATTCGCCTGGGTGAAGCGGCCGAGTTGGAAGCCCTGGTCAACGTACCCGTCGAGGACATCGATACCATTGTGTGGTCGCCGCCCGGTCTGGTCGATTGCGACAGCTGCCTGGTCACTACCGCGATGCCGTTGCAAACCACGACCTTTTCAGTGATGATCGAAAGCAACGGCTGTGCCGAGAGCGACGATCTGCGGCTTACGGTGCGAAGAGGGGACGTCTATGTGGCAAACGTGTTCTCGCCCAATGGCGATGGCGAAAATGACGTGTTCTTCATCCAGGCCAGCGCGAGCGTGGCCAGGATCAAGACGTTCCGGGTCTTCAACCGCTGGGGCGAGCCGGTCTACGAAGCCTTCGATTTTCAACCGAACGACCCGGCCTTTGGCTGGAACGGCATGCACCGGGGCGAGCCGGTGAATCCGTCGGTCTTCGCCTGGTTTGCCGAGATCGAATTCCTCGACGGCGTCGTGGAACTGTTGGAAGGCGATGTGACGGTAGTGAGGTAGAGAAAATAAAGGAAATATGCGCATACTCACCCTGCTGTTGGCCGTATTGGCAGGCACGCTGCTGTCGACGGCTCAGGAAACGAACACTTTGATCCCCCGGGAGACCCTATTTCAGGAAAAGGAGATCACCCGGGTGGATCTGTCGAAAGACGGAGAGAAGGTCTATTACCAACGGAGCTCGAGCGATCCCGGTCGCCTGTTCTACCTGCGGGTGTCCGAACCTTCACAGGAGTACGAGATCCGTTTCCCCGATCCGGTAGTGCGCTGGGAATGTACGTACAACGACGGCATTTGCGCCGTGCTGCAGGCCTCCGGGGGGCAGGAAGTCTACTATTGGTCGTATGCGACCAAGCAGGCGCGCCGGCTCGATTATACGGCGGCCCAAAGCCATCAGCTG
>JAGQXA010000319.1 GCA_020436865.1 Saprospiraceae bacterium
AAGCGGGTACCGTCCTTTTCCGAAACGGCCTTAATGACGGCGATCGGGTTGAAGGTGGCGATGTTCTGCAGGCGATTGTAGTCGCTTTCCTCGAAATAATTGAGCGATTCGAAGACCACGGGGCTGCGCCGCTTGCTGATCGCCAGCGACTTTTCTCCAAAGGCGATCGAGTCGCGGTCTATGTAGTAGTTGATCTTGTCAGCCTCGATATTGACCTGGTGCATTGAACTCAGGAAAGGATTTCGATCGCTGGCCCGGTCGCCGCGAGAGAGTTGCAGTTCCGATTTCGGGATCTCGAAACGGAAATTGACCGAGGGATGATAGAGGGAGTCCTTACCGAAGTAGATCGCACATTCGACCCGCTCGCCGACGATGCGTTCACCGCGCCGGATCGTGAACAGTTCGGAGGAGGCTTTCAGTTTCAACTGGTCGCTCTCGTCGAAGATCCGGATCAGGGCGCCGTTATTCTTGGTGCCGTAGCCATATACCGTCGTGCCGTAAAGACGGAATCCCCCGACGTAGCGGATACCGCGTCCGATATTGTCGATCTCCAGCACCGATTCTCTCGATTCGAAGCGAGGATAAGAGCCCTCGGTAGCGGGATTGGCGCTGATCACCTTATCTTCGAAGGAGCCTTCGACCTTGCGATCACCAAAAAAGAGCGGATAGTGCAGCCAGGCGGTTTCGACCCGGTAGAGACTTTTCTTGGTTTCGATCTCATAATCGCCCAATTCGGCGTAGACACCGGCGCCCAGGTCGAAGCGTTCCCAGGTAACCCGTCCGCTCTTTCCTTTCCACAAGGCTTCGGTGGGAAAGAAGTCGCCCTGGGTATCCAGAATGGCGATCGAATCCTCCTTGCGTATTCCGAGCAGATCGAGTTTGGAGAACTCCACGACCGGCATCCGATCGCGGTAGACAAACTGGTAGTCCTTGGCGTCGACGATCCAGTTGATCCCGGAATCGGAGGCTCGCAGGGCGTTCTGACTGAAGAAGTCGACCGAGAATTCCAGGAAATCCTGGAAGGGGCCGACGCGACGATTCTCTATATCGGCCAGCATCTGATCGGCCAGTGCGTGCCATTCGCGGAAACGTTCCGCTCCGTTCTCGGCATTCTTTACCACATTCAGGCAGCGCAGATAGTCGCGAAAATAGGGCTGAGCGGTCATGCGCTGTCCGAGCATGGCATTACCCGTCTGCTGGATCTGTGCGATCTCCTCGGGAGAAAAAACGCCCGACTTAAAATAGGTGTCGAACTGATCGAATACTTCTTCTGTCGACTGTAGTTTGCCGGCTGTCAGGTAGCCTTTCAGTTCCCGCAAAAATTCCTGGGGATCGTCGGAGAACTTCTCCAGACGCTGACTAAAGGTTGGAGCCGTGCAAATCAGGAGAAGGGTGAGCGCAAGTAATAATGACCGCATACCCGGTATTTTAAGTGAGCATGAAAATAGGTTCTTCGCCTTAAGAAGGCCTCGACGAGCGCAGGAGTTCGAGGCAACTCCAGTTATTTTTGTCCATCCTCCGACCGAGGCTCAGATCGTACGGACGGCAGGCTTCGAGCAGGATCGGCACGTCTTCTCCGTAGAAGCCCGACAGGACGAGCCGCCCCCCCGGAGCCAAACGTTGATATAACGAGGCAAGTGAGGCCAGTATTACATTCCGGTTGATATTCGCCAGGATGCGTTCGTAGGTCAGTTGCGGAATGGCTTCGGCATCGCCAAGGATCACCCGTACGGCCGGCGTGCCGTTCAGTTCCACATTCTCCCGGGCGTTTTCCACGGCCGGTTCTTCGATCTCCACGGCATCGACGGTCGCCGCACCCAATTTGGCGGCCAGGATCGCCAGGATGGCCGTGCCGGCGCCGAAATCAAGCACGGAGCGGCCGGCCCAATCGACCTCCTCCATCATCGCGATCATCTGATAGGTCGTTTCGTGATGCCCGGTGCCGAAGGCCATCTTCGGATTGATCAGCAGTTCGTGGCGCACATCGTTCAGGGGCTCGTGAAAACTGGCGCGGACGCCGCAGAACTTCCCCACGCGCAGCGGAGAAAAATTGGCTTCCCAGAGGGCGTTCCAGTTCTCTGCGGGTAAAAGCTCGACGCGATACCGGAAGGGAAACTGCTGTTGCAGCGACTCCAGCGAAGGCCGGAGGGAGGCCAGGAGCGACTCGTCTTCCGGCAGGAAGCCGTCCAGTCCATCTTCGGTTTCGCAAAAGGATTCGAAAGGTAATTCGCCGAGGAAGGCCAGCAGGATCTCCCGCAACTCGGGCTCCAGTTCGAAAACCAGTCGATAGTGATGCGTTCGGCCGGCCATACTCAATCGCCCGACTGCGGGGCGCCTTTACGGTATTTCAAGGTAGATGGGGCCACGCCCAATTCCTCCGCCAACACGATCTCCGGAAAGCAGGTCTTCAGCCCGATCTTGATGATAGCCAGATGGTGCACGGCGTGATCGTAAGCGAACATGAGCTCGCGGCCGACCGACGAATGTACCAACGGCCGGGGCGCCTGCGGATCGGGCACGAAGTCGGCCCTAACCTCCAGCGGCAATTGCTCGTCGATGTCCTCCACCTGCGCGAGCAATCCGGTAAAGAAGTCGCGGGCGCTCCGCGGATCGCGCTCCAGTTGCAGGTCGCGATCGCGCTGGGCGTAGTCGATCCGGCCGGCCGGCATCCCGCGGAACAGGCATTGATAGAAGTCGAGAATGTGGCGAACGTGCTGCCCGATCGACGAGCCGCTGAACAATTCCAGCGATTTGTTATAGACGTTCGGAGGTAACTGGTCGAGCAGATCGACCAGTTGGCGGAGCATCACTCCGGTTCCTTCTTTGCAGTTCATAGCTTTGTCTCAAGGAGTTTTACTCTTGGCGGCCGGCGGGTAGACTTCGCCTCTGGCAGCGCGCAAGGTATTCATTAACAGGCTGGTGACGGTCATAGGCCCAACGCCGCCGGGTACGGGAGTGATAAAACTGGCCTTGGGGGCGACTTCGTCGAAGTGAACGTCGCCTACCAGTCGGTAGCCGCGCTTGGCAGTCGGATCGTCGACGCGATTGATGCCCACGTCGATCACTACGACGCCTTCCTTGACCATATCGCCCCGCACGAAGTTCGGGATGCCGATGGCGGCAATGATGATATCGGCGCGACGGGTTTCGGCGGGCAGATCACGGGTGCGGCTATGCGTTAGAGTGACCGTACAGTTGCCCACTTTAGCCTTGCGCGACAGGAGAATACTGATCGGGGTGCCGACGATATTGCTGCGGCCGACCACGACACAATGTTTGCCGGAGGTTTCGATCCCGTAGCGCTCCAGCATTTGCAGGATGCCGTAAGGAGTGGCCGGCAGATAGGCGGGCAAGCCCTGGGCCATCCGGCCGAAATTCACCGGATGGAAACCATCGACGTCTTTGCGCGGATCGATGGCGAGGGTCACTTTGAGCTCGTCGATCTGCGCCGGAAGCGGCAATTGTACAATGAAACCGTCGATGTCGGGATCTTCGTTTAACCCCTGTACGATATCGAGCAGCTCTGCTTCGGTCAGTTCGGTCCCCCGGCGAATGAGGGTAGACTTGAACCCCACCTGTTCACAGGAGCGCACCTTACTGCGCACGTAGGATTGGCTGGCGGGATCCTCGCCGACCAGCACTGCGGCCAGATGCGGGATCTTGCCTCCCTCGGCCTGGATCTTTCGAACTTCCCCGGCAATCTCGTCTTTGATCTCCTGGGCGAGTTTATTTCCATCGATCAATTGCATGCAGAATACTTTTTAGTCGAAGAAATGCGCGTTTCAGGGGCCGAATTTAGTAAAATTATGCCAACCGGGTTGCCCTTTACACCGGGGATAACAAAAAAGCCCTTCCGTTTCCCGGAAGGGCTTTTAGTATCTGTGTTCGGCCAAAAGGCCGGATCACTTCTTGTTGTCGTCGACTTCTTCGTATTCGACGTCGGTCACATTGTCGGTATTGCCGTTGCCGCCGGGCTGCGACTGGTCACCGGGCTGTTCCTGCTGCGTATTGGCTTCCTGAGCGGCCTGATACATCTCCTGGCTGGCTGCCTGCCAGGCCGTGTTGAGAGCCTGCGTAGCCGAGTCGATCTTGTCCATGTCAGCTGCCTTCTGTGCCTCTTTCAGGTCGTTAAGGGCAGCTTCGATCGGACCTTTCTTCTCAGCCGGCACTTTGTCGCCGAACTCCGAGAGTTGTTTTTCCGTCTGGAAGATCAAGGAGTCGGCAGCGTTCAGCTTATCGGCGCGTTCGCGGGCTTCCCGGTCAGATTCGGCATTGGCCTGAGCTTCCGCCTTCATGCGTTCGACTTCCTCCTTCGAGAGGCCGGTCGAAGCCTCGATGCGGATGTTCTGCTCCTTGCCCGTGCCCTTATCCTTGGCGTTCACGTGCAGCATACCGTTGGCGTCGATATCGAAGGTCACTTCGATCTGCGGCATGCCGCGCGGCGCCGGGGGAATTCCGTCGAGGATGAAGCGGCCGACGGTGCGGTTGTCGCGGGCCATCGGACGTTCCCCTTGCAGGATATGGATCTCTACCGAGGGTTGGCTATCGGCAGCCGTCGAGTACACCTTCGATTTCTTGGTCGGAATGGTCGAGTTGGCTTCGATGACCACGTCGTATACGCCACCCATCGTTTCGATACCCAGCGAAAGCGGGGTCACGTCGAGCAGCAGCACATCCTGAACGTCGCCGCTCAGCACGCCGCCCTGGATGGAAGCGCCTACGGCCACTACCTCGTCGGGGTTCACGCCCTTATTGGGTTTCTTGCCGAAGAAATTCTCCACGGCGGCCTGAATGGCCGGGATCCGGGTCGAACCACCTACGAGGATCACCTCATCGATATCCTTGGTGGCCAGACCGGCGTCCTTGATAGCTTCGCGGCAGGGTTCGAGCGTCCGTTGGATCAGTTGATCGGCCAGTTGCTCGAACTTGGCGCGCGACAGTTTCAGCACGAGGTGCTTGGGTACGCCGTCGACGGCGGTGATGTACGGCAGGTTGATCTCGGTTTCGGTCGAAGCCGACAGTTCGATCTTGGCCTTTTCCGCCGCGTCTTTCAGGCGCTGAAGCGCCATGGGGTCTTTGCGAAGGTCGATGCCTTCCTGCTCTTTAAAAGATTCGGCCAGGTGGTCGATGATGACATGATCGAAGTCGTCGCCCCCCAGGTGCGTATCGCCATTGGTCGATTTCACTTCGAAAACGCCTTCGCCCAGCTCCAGAATAGAGATGTCGAAGGTGCCGCCGCCGAGGTCGAATACGGCAATGGTCATGTCCTTATTGCGCTTGTCGAGGCCATAGGCCAAGGCGGCCGCCGTCGGTTCGTTGATGATCCGGCGGATGGTCAGACCGGCGATTTCGCCGGCTTCCTTGGTCGCCTGACGCTGTGAGTCGTTGAAATAGGCCGGCACGGTGACCACGGCTTCTTTCACTTCCTGTCCGAGGAAATCTTCGGCCACTTTCTTCATTTTCTGCAGGATCATGGCCGATATCTCCTGCGGCGTATAATGGCGGCCGTCGATATCGACGCGGACTGTATCGTTATCACCCTTGTTCACTTTGTAGGAGACGCGTTTCACTTCTTTCGGGACCTCCGAGTAGCGGGTACCCATGAAGCGCTTGATCGAGGAGATCGTACGCGTCGGGTTGGTGATCGCCTGGCGCTTGGCCGGATCGCCGATCTTCCGCTCGCCGTTGTCCATAAAGGCCACCACCGAAGGGGTCGTGCGACGCCCTTCGTCGTTGGGGATGACCACCGGTTCGTTGCCCTCCATCACTGCGACACAAGAGTTGGTAGTACCTAAGTCTATACCAATGATCTTACTCATCGTATTCAGTTTTTTTATTTTTTTGGAATGTCTGCCTTACCTCCTGCAAGGCCTGTGCCAAGCTCGAAATCTGCCGATTCGGCGCAAAATCAGCGACAAAAAGCCGGAAGCCTGACACGGAGCGGGTAGGCAGAACTGACAAAACGGCAGCAATGCCGGTTTAAGAAGGCCGGGCCGGAAGTGCCCGGGTTTACTGCACGAAGTTCAGATCGGCGGTAAATTGTCCGAAGAAGAGGGAATCGCGGCTGTCGTCGGTCAGGAGGAGATCGGGAGTAATGGACTCGCTAATGGAGGAGAAAATACCTCGACCTTCAGACAAGTTCGTGTAGACCGGCACTTCCTGCGAGCTGGTGATACCCGTGTTGGCCAGGGAGATAGAGACGTACTCGTCGATCGCTTCGCCGGCGCCGGTGATGACCAGGGTCATGCTCTGCAGGCCGCGTTCGATCCCGCTTTTCACCTCCAGGTTGTCGCCGATGAACTCATAGAAATTGAGGCCAAAGACGCGGGCGGTGGTGGTCGTCGTTTCCGTACTGGCTTTCACGCCAGTGGCAAACGGCCATTCGAGGGTGTATTCGGTGACATTGGACGGATTGGCGATCTCGCGCTCGAAGTAGTGAAGAAGCAGCTTCAGGTCGAAGATCCGGGCCTCTTCTCCACCCCGGAAACGGAAGGTGGCTTCGCGGTCGGTCGGAAAATCGATCTTGGAGCCGGGAGTAATACTCGAAAGCGGTTCGATCTCTGCCAGCACGACGGCCTCTGCCGTGACCGGATCCAGATTGCCGCCGCGATTGAGGATGAAACGCACCTCCTGTTCGCCTTCCAGCGGAAAGTCGGTGGCCTTCACCTTATAGAGGTAATTCGGCATGTTGGCAAAAACGCCGGGATCTCGCGGATAACCATCTGCGGCGCCATCGACCCGTTGCAGGGTGACGAGCTTGCCGGTCTGGAGGTTTTCCAGTTGAACGGTGATCTGCTCGACCGGATAATACAGCGAATCGACGATCTGCGCCGTTTGAAAGGCATTGCCGTCGGGATCCAGGAAGGCTTTTTCGACGCGGATGTAGTGTGCCGTGTCTGCCCGGTTCATGAAGCCATAAACGATCGGAATATCCTTCCAGTCGGCCGCCAATTGAAGATCATTGTCGCAGGCCGTAAAAAGGGCTGCCAGCAGTAGCGCGAAGAACAATGCCAGTTTTTTCATGGCGCAAAGGTAAATTATTTGCCAAGATTTTTACAAGAACGCCATGCAGGTATGACAATCAGCAGACAGTGCAGGCCATCCGGACAAGCAGCCATTTTCCGCCGGAAAATTAATAACTTGCGCCGCCGGCTGCGGCCAAGACCGGAAAGCGACGGCATTCAAAAACGAGACTATGTCGGTACACCAAAAGTCACCTCGCAGGGTCACCACCCACGTACTACAGGCCATGAAGGCCAAGGGCGAAAAGATCGCCATGCTGACCGGCTACGATTACTCTATGGCCCGGATACTCGATGAGGCCGGGATTGACGTGATCCTCGTAGGCGACTCCGCTTCCAATGTGATGGCCGGGCACGAAACCACCTTACCCATTACCCTCGATCAGATGATCTACCACGCCTCTTCGGTCGTGCGCGCAGTCAAACGGGCCCTGGTGGTGGTCGACCTGCCGTTCGGCTCTTACCAGGGCAATTCACGCATCGCCCTGGAATCGACGATCCGGATCATGAAGGAGGCCGGCGCACATGCCGTCAAACTCGAAGGAGGTTTCGAGATACAGGAATCCATCAAACGGATCCTTTCGGCCGGCGTACCGGTCATGGGCCACCTGGGCTTGACGCCTCAATCGATCTATAAGTTCGGCACCTACAACGTGCGGGCCCGGGAGGAGGAAGAGGCAAACAAACTGATGGAGGACGCCCAACTTTTGGAAGAATTGGGATGTTTTGCCATTGTGCTGGAAAAGATCCCGGCGGCCCTGACCGAGAAGGTGTCCAAGGCTCTGACCATCCCGACGATCGGCATCGGCGGCGGGCCGGCGGCCGACGGACAGGTGTTGGTCACCCACGATATGCTCGGCATCACCAAAGACTTCCAGCCCCGTTTTATTCGCCGGTATCTGGAACTCTTCGACTCGATGCGGGATGCCGTGCAACACTATATCGACGATGTCAAGAAGCTCCAGTTTCCCAACGAGAGCGAACAATACTAAGCAATTGACCGAAAAGCTATGAACTTCTGGAAGCTTACCGGACTAGGCCTGCTACTGATCCTGCTGATCGCCGGCTGGGTACTGTACGATCGCTACCGGGCCTATCTGGCTCCGAACGTGCCGGGACAGCTAGACGACCCCTATGTGGAGATCCCCACCGGATCGACTTTTGAGGAGGTATTGGCGCTGCTCTCCGACCGCGGGCTGATCGTAGATACCACCTCTTTTCGCACGGTAGCCAAACGCCTCCAATATGCCCGGCCGAATATGCGTGCCGGCCGGTTTCAGATTCAGCCCGGCTGGAACAACCTGAAACTGGTGCGCCACCTGCGCGGCGGCCCGCAGGCAACGGTACCGCTCGTTTTGACCACCGAACGATTGCCGGAAGAGGTGGCGCGGAAAGTATCGCGCTTCATCGAACCGGATTCGGCCGATTTTATGGCCCTGTTCACCGACGAGGCGTATCTGCAACAGATCGGCTACCGGCAGGAGACCCTGCTTTCGTTGTTTATTCCCAACACCTACGACTTCTATTGGAATACCAGCGTACAGGACTTCATGGAACGCATGCAGCAGGAGCACGAGCGCTTCTGGGGCAAGGACAATCGCCGCGACAAGGCCGCCGCCAGGAAACTCAGTCTTGCCGAAGTATACACGCTTGCCTCGATCGTCGAAAAGGAAACCAACGCGAACATCGAAAAAAGACGCATCGCCGGGGTTTACCTAAACCGCCTGGCGATCGGCATGCCTCTGCAGGCCGACCCGACCTGCGTATTCGCCACCCGCGACTTCGACACGCCCCGGGTAACGGATTATCACCTGAAGTTCGACTCGCCGTACAACACCTATCTGTACCGGGGGTTACCGCCGGGGCCGATCGCCATGGCTTCGATCGCCAGCATCGATGCCGTCTTGAATGCCGAAGCGCACGATTACCTCTACTTCTGTGCGGTGGGCGACGGATCGGGCTTGCACTTGTTTGCCAAGTCGCTCGCCGGCCACAACCAGAATGCCGAGCGCTACCGGGCCAACTTGCGGCAGCGGGGGTTGCGGTAAGATCAGTCTTTACAGATCTCCAGGATCTCTTCGCCTCCGATCGAGCTCTGCTTGATGCTGACCTCTACCGTTTCGAAGCCGATGTGGATCTCTTCGGAGAAACAATCGCGCAGGTCGCCAAGCCCAATGTAGAGAATGGTCCAATTCTCTTCTTCATCGAGCAGGACCTCATCGAACTGTAGTTCGACCTTGTCCATATTCGCTTTTAGGAGCAGCGAATCGCCTGAAAGCGAAGAACTGGCAGTGTAGGAGAGATCCTTTCGGCCTCCGGGCCCGCTCTGTACCTTGAGCACAACTCCGCTGGAAAGTCCGAGGTTGGTGGTCGTGGGGTTGCCGCCAGAATCGTCGTGATTGATCGTTAGCTCTCGGGTTTCGGGATCGTGCACGATCCCGCTTAGGTTGTTTAAGACTGGCATGGTTAAAAGTTTGGGTAGATAAAAAAGAAAGAACCCAGGCCCAGCAGGTTGGCAGTACGCCACCGGCTTACGGCCCGGGATCTTCTTCGAATGCAAGAAGTTGGTTCGGACAGGGGACCGACGCAATTGCGTCGGTCCGGCACGTCCGAATGCCACTTCGGTTTTTTGAGGCCCTCCTTCTAGGAGGATATGAAACGAAGGGTCATTTCCGATGTATTGCGGATCATACTCATGCCGCTATCCCGGCTGCCGGCGATCGTGCCGACGGGCCCGGAAAAGAGAGATAGATACTCCCGCTTGCTCTTTGTTAGATACCTGGTCAGGCACGCCCGGTCCGAGGAATTTCTGAGCGCTTCGCATAGGTCGTGGATCACCCTCATCCGCCACTCCAGGGGTCCGATGCCGCAAATCAGCAGATCGACCCAAGCCGTAGCGTCGTCGTCCTTCACCTCGATCTCGAGGGGCTGTCGGCATACCCGGGTATTGTTCCTTCCAAAGGAAACCCTCGCCTGGCGTAACTCCTCGGAATTGGAGGGAAAGACGCGGTGACCTGAGGCCGAGTGGATCACCGCCAGCAGGAGGTAGCGCTGGTCCGGAAAGAATAATTTAGGCAGTTCGCCTTTGGCTTCGCCGAACAATGTCAGACTCTCCACCAACAGCCGGTTCGATTCAGTGGCCGACGGTCCGGAAGAGCGTAGGTTTTCATAACCCGGGAAATCCTCCGACACTTCTGCGTAAGCAATCGAATCGCTTTCGAAATAGGTTTTCCAGTCGTAATTTGCAGAACCTGGATTATTTTCAGACCTTAGTATGCTAGCGGCTTTCATTGGAGAGCGTTTTTGAAAAAAGGTTTTTTGGGGTGGGTTTTAGGTGGTTTTTTGGTAGATTATACAGGGCCTTCCTTTGATCTGGAATTGGCACAAAGATGCACCAGGAAGCAAGGGCGCTCAAAACCTTAAAATGTGAGATTCTTAAAATTCGGAAGAGGTATTTTGGCACAGAAGTAACTGTAAAATAATATCTTGCGACCTATTCGCCATAAAAATCGAGCCGTGCAAGATTTATTCGATCTGATCAAAAATCTCAGTCCGAACGAGAAGGGGAACCTCAAGAAACAGTCATTTGGAGGTTCGAAATCCCAAGCACATCTCAAACTTTTCGACCTGATCGACAAAATGCCGTCCTACGACCGGGCAGCGCTGAAAACCCAGGCAATTAAGGCTAAGGTGTGCAGCGAAAGTTCTTTCGGCGGGATGCTGACCTATCTGTACGAAAACCTACTCCGAAGTCTGGCGCAACCGTTGGTACGAGACCGGAAAAATGTGAATTTCCGGATCCAGGAATTGCTGCAACACGCAGAGGTGTTGAGTCAAAAAAAAATGCTTGGGCCGGCTAC
>JAGQXA010000320.1 GCA_020436865.1 Saprospiraceae bacterium
CGCCCCGTACCGGGCGTCAGGTCGGGCTCTTCGCGACCGCGGCCGCGCTTGCGGTTGTTGCTAAGCAGCGGCAGGCTGACGTTTCGCAGGCGGTAGCCAAAGCCGACGACGTATTCCGAGGTCTTCGTCTCGTTGAGGCCGTTGTCGAGGAAACTCAGTTGCAGGTTTCGCGATTTCTTGAAGTCCATGCGCAGCGACATGCCGTTTTCCAGCCGCATGTCGACCCCGATGAGGGGGGCCAGTTGTTCGGTAATGACCACTGCCGGAATTTCGAATCGCGAGTAGAAATCGCCGGTCTCCGGATTTTCGGTGGTCGGGTCGTCTTCGCTGAACAACAGATCGGTTTCGTAGGAGTTGACCGTCAGCGTCGAGCGATAACCATGGGTGATGTTAATGCTGGTAAAGAACTCCTTGAAGGGCTTCAGCTTCGCCAGCCCGCTATAGGTCAGTCGCCAATTGATCCGCGGCAATGCGCCGAACAGCACCTTGGTGTAGTCCCGGTCGAGATCGACCGTATTGGCGTCTTTGCCGGTGTAAGCGGCGAGGAAGGACGGGATCAGCACGCTTTGCTGCACGCGTCCGTAGCCCGACGGGTAGCCGAGCGTGTCGCCCTGGAAGGAATCGCTGTGCGGCGGACAGTCCGGACAGAGCCGGTTCGCGATGATGAGGCGGTTGGCCTCGTAGTCCTGGAACAAGCCGACGATATCGTCGTTGAACAGGGTATTGAGCGCGAAATACGAGATGGTGAACGAGCCGATGTCGCGCGGAATGAGGTGCTCGTATTCCTCCTGGAAGCGGTCGTTGGGATCGCCGAGGATCTCGTTGCGGCGGAAGAACTCGGAATGGTTTTCCGAATACTGTCGCGTCGCCTCCAGTTCCACCTTGAAAGTGTTGAAGGGTTCGAGTGTTAACCGGGCGTCGATATTTTCGCTGTAGGATTGGGTTACGGGTTGGTTCAGCAACTGATCGCCCGAGATCCACTGCCAGTTGCGATACAGGAAGTCGCGATCGCTGTAGTAGTCTTCCCGCTCGATATTGGGCTGCAAACCGCTGATGAAGCGCCATCCCGGTGTGCTGAAGCGATCGGTCAGCCCGAGATACTCGGTTTCGGGCAGGTAACCGGGAATGACCGTCCCGAAGGTTTCGCTATAGGTCAACCGCCCTTTGCGGATCAGCATCAACGGACGAAGCACGAATTTCATCGGACCCACATCGTCCGACTTCTTCCGCCCGCGCTTATCTTCTTCCTCCTCGGGTTCTTCCTGGGGTTGATCGCCCCGTCCCTGGCCCGTGCGTGGGCGCGAGGTCGGCCGGGAGCGCCGGTTGGTGTTGATCTTCTTCAGGTAGTCCGACTTATTGTACAGTTTCTCGAAATCGAGATCGCCGTTGACGGTACGGTTTTGAGTGTTCTGGATGACGTTACCCAACTCGGCAGTGTTCAGGGCGGCGGCATTCCAGGAGTATGAAGCATTGTAGGTCGCCCGGATGTTCGTCCAGTCGAGGAAAGGGATGAGCTTCGTGGGCACCGTATAGTTCAGGCTGAAGTTATGCGAGTAGTTTTTGTTTCGGCCAAAATCCTTGATGTTGTTCCAAATGATCTCCTTCTCCTCAGGAGTGTCGATCGGCCCTTCCGGTTCGTCGATCACGGCATTGTTGAGGGCGCTGAAGTTGAATTTGAGCGACTTGGACAGATCCCATTGCAGGTTGTAGGTCCGGTCCCAGGTCCACCGCTTGTTGTAAAAGGTCGAGAAGGCCGGGTCGCCCCCGGTGAAGCGATAGGTGGTCGTGGCCAGTTGCCGGTCCATCAGCGTACTGAAGGCAAAGGAGTTGGGCAGCGGATTGAAATTGAACTCGGTGAGCAGCTTGAGGTAGTCGCTTTTGCCGAGCTTCTTGAGCGGCTCGATGTACTTCGCATTTCGCTGAAAGGCGTAGTCGATCGCGCCCTGGTACTTGTCGATGCGATCTGATTCGATGATCGGATCGCGGTGTTCGGTGGTCGATTGGGCGTAGGTGAAGCTAAAGTTCTCGACATTCCAGGGCATGGGTTTCTTTTCCTGGTTGGTTCGCTCCTTCCGCACGTTGGTGAAGTTGAAGGAGCGAATGGAGGTGACGTCCTGCGCCAGCGTCTTGATGGAATCGCGGTCGGCCGGATCGGCATTCTCGAGCTTTTCGTCGAGCGTCAGGTCGAGGTCGTAGGGATCGAACTGCGGGCTCCGGGTCGTTTGCGAATACTGGGCGTAGAAGGGGATCTTAATGCCCCAGTTGGTGGGAAAGAACTTACCCAGTTCCAGGTTCGTGGCGAAGTCGACCTGCGTGATCTCCTCCCGGCTGCGTTCGATGAGCTGCTGGTCGAGGGCTCCGAAGCCGATGCTGCTGTAATTGCCCGAAACCGAAACGCCGCCCAGGTCGGCCAGTTCGATGTCGACCCGCCCCAATGCGGCAGCTCCACCGCGCTCGTCGAGGCCGAACACGCGCAATTCGTTGACCCACACCTCGGCGCAGTGCGGCAAGGCGTCGTTCTTCGGGTTGCGGATGCCGATCATCACCCCTTTCACGTCGCCGAGGTTGGGGTTGCCCTTAATGCGCACCTTGGCATCGGGCCGGGCCGGATCGGGGAAACCGTCCAGCGGGTAGAGGGAGCCGAGGTCGACCCCTGAATTATTCCGCTCGATCTTCAGGTCTTTCAGCAGTTGGAAGGCTACGTTGAAGTCGTTCTCTTCCGGCCAAACGATGCGCGGGTAATCCGGCGAATTGTAGGGCACGGAAAAGTCGGTCGACAGCTTTAGCGGGAGTTCGTACTCGTAATAGTTTCGTGAAAAGTCGCTACCGAGCCGCACGAACACCGTCAGGTCGCCGTCGTCGAGCATGGGGTCGTCGGGTTTGACCTCGCCGTGCACGAACATTTTCAGGCCTTCGTAGAGGCGCATGTCGAGGTTGACCAGCTTATAAATCGATTTCTCCTTGCCGTCGGGCAAGTTGCAGACGTTTAGCGAAAGCGCCTGTTCGTTCTGCTGCGCCTGCTGGTTGATACCGATGGCGCGCTCGCGCGTGATGCCCGGAGGGAGGATGTAGCCGAAGGGTTGCCGGCTGCCGTTCTCCTCGATGTTCACGTCGTTGACGTCGAACAGGGCGTCGCCTTCTTCCAGCGGCCCCTGGATGCCGGTGGTGCCGTCGGGCAGCAGATAGCGCCGCCATTGGTTGCGCACCAGATCGAGGCGGGCGAAGCGCAGGGTGACCGGCTGTTCGAAACCTTGCAGATACAGGCGCACGAAGCGGATCGACCGGAAATCCTGAATACCGCCTACCCGCGAGAAATTCGGATTTTCGGCCGGCAGGTCGAGGGGGATCTTGAAGCGGTACCACACGCGGGTACCGTCTTCGCTGGTGATCGACTCGGTGACGAACTCATTGCTCATGATACCGCGGTCGCCGTCGAAACGGATCGGAATGCGGTACTGAAAGTACGATTCGGTTTCGTTGAGCGTCAGGTCGTTGTTGATATCCTCGGCATCGGGTTGGGTGCGGCCGAAGGTGACGGTCGACTGGTTCCCGGAGGCCGAGGGGGTGTTGCCTTCCGTGTTGTTGTAGCGATAGTAGCGTTGCAGCACGGTGCTCTGGTCGGTATAGGCCGAATCGTCGTTGTAGTAGAGATAGTCGTCGTTGGAGGGGTCGTTCATGATGTCCTGCAGGATCGGACCGAACACGCCGGCTGCCACGACCTTGTCGATATAGTCTTTGTAGAATTGCTGTTCCTGCACGTTGTCGAGACCGTCGAGGCCTACGTCCTGCAGGGCCCGCTTCGACGGGTCGGCATCGAAGGAGGTGGTGATCTGCGGCACGAGGGGCACGCGCCCCCACTGGGTGGTAACGACCCTTTGTTCGGGATCGATGTCCAGGTTGGGGTCGGGCACGGGCAGGCCGTTCTCGAAAAACTTCCGCGAGTCGCGCAAAATATCCTCCGAAATATTTCCCAGGTTGATGTAAATGTCTCCTTCGTAAGCTTCCGCATCGGGGCGGCCGGTGCCGCTGCCGTCGGGATTGAGGAAGGGGCTCATCAGCCAGAACTCGATGAACTCGACGTTGGCGGCCTGGAAGTCGTTGGTCTGCAGGGCCCGCATGATACCCCCCCATCGGCTGTCGGGATCTTTCAGGCTGCCGTTGGGGTTGAGGCCGGCCGAATAAGCCGTGCCCTCGGGGGGGTCGAAGTTGTAGGAGCCCCGCTGGTCGGGGTAGTAGGTCAGGTCGAGCGTCTGCGCCAGGTTGGACAAGGAGTTGACGACGTTGGCATTGCTGAAGTTGCGGAACACTTCCGTGATCTCGATGCGTCGCTCATAGGGGTTGGGCGAATTGCTGTTCTGCACGGCCGGGTCGATGCGATACCAGTTGAGTTGGGCGCGGTTGACGCCCGACAGCACGGTGCTTTGCTCGTCGGCTTCGGGAAAGAGCGGGTTGCTGTTGCGCTCGTCGTTCTGCGGCACGCTCGACAGCACCCATACATTGGGTTGGGTGTGCAAGGGCAGCGTGCTGATACTGCCCTCGAAGTCGTCGATGTACACCACCCCGCCCTTATCGGCGTCGCTGTCTTCGTTGATGGCGCGGGCATGGCCGGGTTTCAGCCAGGCCCCTTCGGCCATCACGGAGATGTTGGAGGGTTCTTTCGTGTCGATAAAGGGCAGCTTGTCGACCATGCGGGTCAGCCAGGGCGCTTTGGTGCTATAGCTGACGTCGAGGCCGTAGATCTTGTTGTTGATGGGGTCGTCGCCGATATTGACCTTTGGCGTGAAGGGTCGCTCGAAAAGGTGCAGGAAGGTCGCCCCGATGTTGAAGTTGGGGTTGACCTCGAAATCGGTTCGCACCCCGAGCAGGGTTTTTGTCTGAAAGCCGAACAGGGTATTGTCTTCGAACGACACCCGGATAGGCGCTCCGGACGAGAGCAGGGCGTCGTTGAGGATCTTGATGCGGCCGATGTTGTAGTCGATGTCGTAATCCCGGCCGGGTTGCAGTTCCACTCCACCGGAGTACACCTTTACCGAGCCTTCGGGAATGTTGAAGGCCCCGAGGGAGATTTCCGACGAAACGCTCGATTTGTAGCTACCGCGAATGACGAAGCGGTTGAGGAAGGCCGATTCGCGAGCGCGCACCTTGGTGGAGTCGTAGAGTTGCTGGTAGACGTAGCGGGCGCTGTCGACCGGGTCGGAGATCTGAGAGGCCAGCGCCTTACCGAACGGCTCCAGCACGGGGAACATGATCCGCCCGTTGTTCGGGTTGATGGTGATGCCCGGCACAAAGTCGAACACCCCGTCGGGTTGCGGGTCTCCCTGCGTGTTCAGCTGGTCGAGATTGAACACGTTGAGCAGAGGCTTCCCGGCAATATCGGTATCGGGCAAAAAGCGCTTTTCACCTCCGCCCGGTTCTTCGTAGTAGATGTCGAGTTTGAAGTCTTGCTGATTGACCTGGAAAGCCCCGATGGAATAGACGTTCTTCATCATGAGGTCCCAGGCCGGCAGGTCGACCCGCTGCGTGGTGCTCTTGAGCATTTTCACGAAAAGCACCCGCTGGTCCTGGATGGAGTCGCCGGCGGAAGGCACGTCGTCGGCGAACTGCCCCACCTGAAAGGTACTGTCTTTGTAGGAATATTGATAAGCGACGCCGAGCACCTGGTCGGGGTTGACGTTGATGTTGATCGACAGCACGCCGAGATCGGGATGGTAAGTATATTCCGAGGGCGCCAGCTGGCGGGCGCTGACCTTCTCGAAATCGCGGGCTTGCTGGAAGGAAAAAGGCGGCATGCGCAACTCGGTGACCACCTTGTCGACCAGCTTGGTACGGGGGTTCGACACGATGAGGTCGTAGATCGGGTTGGCGTAGTTGTCGGCCAGCGCGCGACTGCCGGTGATGTCGCGAAAGCGCGGGATGGTCGGCGGCTGCACGCTCGGATTGTCGGTGGTCATGTTGCGGCGTTCGGGTTCGCCGAGGTCGGCGACGGCCACGATGTCGCGCACGTTCTGGAATTCACGACGGTCGTTGGTGATCCACACCTGGATCTTCTCGACCCGAAAGAGGCTTTTGATCTGGGGCAGGTTTTCGAGGGCTTCCTCGAAGACGTCGCGGTTGTAGTGCGAAAGGAAGAAGTGGCGGTTCTCGTCGTATTCGTCGGCCCGCACCTCGAACTCCTGGAACTGACTGCCTCCCTGGATGGTGATCTCTTCGCGTTCGGATTTCTGCTGCGAGGCGATAGCGGTTACGCGCATGCGGCCGAACTGCAGCTCCGTTTTGAGCCCGAAGAGGCTCTGCGAACCCTGGATCAGCGAACCGCGCAACGGCAGGCTCACGTTACCGGCCTCGATCTTCTTGATGATCTCGTCTTCGCTAAAGGCATCGGTATTGTAGTCGAGCTTGATGGGGTTTTCGAAATCGAAAGTGGCCTGGGTGTTGTAATTGAAGGCCAGCTTCAGCTTCTCGCCGATAGAGCCCTGCACGTCCATCTGGATGGCCATATCGAAGTCGAAGCCCCCTTGTCGCCGCTGTCGTTCGAGCAGGGCGGGGTTTTCGACATTCTGGAAATCGACCCCGAAGGTCAGGTCGATGCTCCCCTGTGGCCGAATGTCGACCGTCGAGCCGCCGAAGAGGCGGTCGATGATACTTTTCTGGATGTCGACCTGTGCCAGCGGATCGTTCTGGCTATTGGGATCGACGGCGCCGCTTACGCCGAGTAGTTGGTCGAAGAATTGTCGTTGCTGCTGGCGGGCCTGGTAGTCGACGTACTCCTCGAAGGTCAGGTAGGTCGGCGAGCGGAAATAGTCGTCGCCAATGCGTTCGTAGATGATGTAGTTGCCCGTTTCCGGATCGTACTCGACCTCTTGCTTGACGATGTCGGGGTCTTTCAGATCGAAGGGGTTGTTATTGGGGCTAGTGATAAAATCGTCGTAGCGCTCCTCCAGCGGGATGGTGTCGACGGCAGCCGAAGCGATCACCCATTCGGAACTGTAGGGATCGTCGAGGTTAGCCCCACCTGCATGGCCATACAAACTTGCCGTCCAGCCAAAGATCAAGCATGAAGCAAGGAGTAAATGTGCTCTATTCATAACGTATGATGCCGTTAAGGATGCCCAAAAGAATCGCCTAATCGGTTGGGATCAAAAAAGAGAAGGGTATTCGCGACTTGAGTAAAGTGGTGTTTACTGGCTGTCTGGGTTTTCGCCTGGTCTCTGGCTCTTAATCCTCCGGCCGGACCGGATTCTCGATTAGGATAACGACCTATTGCATCCTTATTTATTTCGTGCTCAAAATTTAACACAAGCGCAGCCAAGCCGGCCGCTCACCCAAAAGAAGGGGCAAAAGTAAGCGAATCTCCGCGTTTCGACAAGAATACTTACCGCAGAGCGACTTTCGAGAGCCGGGGAACGGCCTCAGGAAAGCTGCTGTAAGGCCAGCTTGATCAACTGCTCTACGCTATCGATCGAAGGCCGCTCTTTTAGCAGCTGATTTAGCGTCTTTTGCACCGGGACTCTGGAGAAACCCAAAGCCAACAATGCAGATAACGCCTCTTGTCGAATTGTATTGTCTTTCGGCAGAACGGGAATTTGCGCGTCGCCCGCATCTTTCGCGATCTTATCCTTGAGGTCCAGAATGATCCGTTTGGCCGTCTTCGGTCCGACGCCCTTGACGCGCTTGAAAGCAAGCTCGTCTTCGGCCAAAATGGCGCCCCGCACCTCGTCGGGCGCCAGGGTCGACAACAATACCTGCGCCGTGGAAGGCCCGACCCCCGACACGGAGATCAACTGCCCGAAAAGCTTACGCTCGCTGTCGTCGGCAAATCCGTACAGGGTCTGCTGATCTTCCTTGATGTAGTGGTAGGTCAGGATCTTGACCTGCTCGAGCGGTTCGATCTGAGCGTAGGTATGCAGGCTGATGAGGACTTCATATCCCACTCCGGCGGTTTCTACGATGATGTTCGTCGGACTCTTATAGGTAATCGCTCCTTTGAGGTAACTGATCATGCGGTTGGTTTTGGCCCTGCGTGGGCGGCGAGTCCACGAAGGTACGAAAAGAGTCGGTTTCCAGGGTACACCCGGGTGGCCAAACTGTCCTTGGGAGGATCCGGTCGACAGAAATCATCCCGGCTGCTTGGCCTAAGCTAACTTCCCCTTATCTTTGTGGCCAAAATCGAGCAGATGAGAGTACTACTGTTGGGCAACGGCGGCCGCGAACACGCCTTTGCCTGGAAGATCGGGCAAAGCCCGCTCTGCGAAAAGCTGTTCATCGCCCCGGGCAATGCGGGTACCGGGCAGACCGGCGAGAACGTCGATCTGTCGCTCTCTGATTTCCCGGCGATCGCCGCCTTTGCGCTCGAAGAACGCATCGACCTGATCGTGGTCGGGCCGGAAGCGCCGCTGGTCGAAGGGATCGTCGATTTCTTCCGCGCCGACGACCGCCTGCAACACATTCGCCTGATCGGCCCGGCCCGGCAGGGCGCTCTGCTCGAAGGCAGCAAGTCGTTCGCCAAGGAATTCATGCAGAAACGACACATCCCGACCGCCGCCCACCGCGAGTTCGGCAGCGCCCAGCTCGAAGAAGGCCTGCGCTACCTGACCGGTCGCAAGCCGCCGATCGTGCTCAAAGCCGACGGACTGGCAGCCGGCAAAGGGGTGCTCATCTGCGGCTCCGTGGCCGAAGCCAAAGACGAACTGAAGGCCATGCTCGGCGGCAAGTTCGGCGCGGCCAGTTCGACGGTAGTGATCGAGGAATTCCTCGACGGGATCGAGTTCTCCGTGTTCGCCCTGACCGACGGCCAGTCCTATAAACTGCTGCCCGTGGCCAAAGACTACAAGCGGATCGGCGAAGGCGATACCGGCCTCAACACCGGCGGCATGGGCGCCGTTTCTCCTGTGTCGTTCGTCGATCAGGCCCTGATGGAAAAGGTCGAAACGCGCATCGTTCAACCGACCATTCAAGGTCTGAGCGAAGAGCGTATGGATTACTGCGGCTTTGTCTTCTTCGGCCTGATCAGCGTCAACGGCGACCCCTTTGTCATCGAATACAACTGCCGCATGGGCGACCCGGAAACCGAGGTGGTCTTTCCGCGTCTGCAAAGCGACCTGCTCCAATTGATGCTCGATGCCGCCGACGGCCGCCTGGCCGATGCCGCCATCGAGATCGACGAGCGTGCCGCCGCTACCGTGATGCTGGTCTCCGGCGGCTATCCCGGCCATTACGAAAAACACAAACCGATCGAAGGATTGGAGGCGGTGTCAAATAGCCTGGTCTTCCACGCAGGTACCCGTCAAAGCGAACGACAAGTGCTCACGAACGGCGGCCGGGTATTGGCGGTCACCTCCTACGGCCACGATTTTCGGGCAGCACTGGCCAACTCGCTGAAAAACGCCGAACTCGTCGATTTCGAGGGGAAGTACTATCGCCGCGATATCGGGTTCGATCTGTAGTCCTTGATCTTGGATCTTGGATCTTAGATGTTGGCTTGGCCCCGCCGATCGCGATCGCTATAGGAACTAGCGTAGGCGGGAATGTTGATCTGCTACCCAATTAACCCAATAACCCAATTAACCCAATCAACCAATAGCCCAATTACCCAATAACCCAATTACCCCACTGTGCCCTATACCCTCCGGTACATCGCCCAGATCACGAGTGGAAAGTTCCTCTCCGAGCCTGCGTCGGAAGCGCCGGTAGAGCAGCTATTGCTCGACAGCCGGCAGGTGGTATTCCCGGCCACTTCGCTGTTCTTTGCGTTGAGCGGGCCCCGGCGCGACGGGCATGCCTTCATCGGCGACGCCTACCGGAAGGGGGTTCGGCTTTTTGTAGTAAGCCGGGAGGTAGACCTCACTTTGTATCCGGAGGCTTCCTTCCTGCTGGTCGACGATACCCTGCGGGCCCTGCAGCGCCTGGCGGGCCATCACCGGCACCGCTTCGATTATCCGGTCGTGGGGATCACGGGCAGCAACGGCAAGACCATCGTCAAGGAATGGCTGTTCCAGTTGTTGCAAGACGACTACCGGATCGTGCGCAGCCCCAAAAGCTTCAACTCGCAAACGGGCGTTCCGCTTTCGCTTTGGCAGATGGAACCCGAACACGAACTCGGCCTGTTCGAGGCCGGCATTTCCACGGTGGGAGAAATGGCGCATCTGGCCCCCATCGTCGACTGCACCTACGGCCTGTTCACCAATATCGGCAGTGCGCACGACGAGGGCTTCCCTTCGCGCCGACGCAAGATCGAAGAAAAACTCCTGCTCTTCCGCCATTGCCGTAAACTGGTCTGCTGCCTCGATCAGAACGAGGTTGCGGAAGCGGTGACCGGCGCCTTTCCGCCCAGCCGCCTCTTCACCTGGGCCCGCCAAGGCGAGGCCGACCTGCAGATCGCGCAAGTCTGCCCGACGGACGGTGGCACGCAGATCAGCGCCCGCCTGCACGGCCAGACGATCCCGCCGATCCGGATCGCCTATTCGGATCAAGCCTCGATCGAGAACGCCATCCACTGCTGGGCTGTATTGCTGGTCCTGGGCATTGCTCCCGACCGCATCCCCGAGCGCATGGCGCGCCTTGAACCGGTGGCCATGCGGCTCGAATTGAAGGCCGGCATCAACGGTTGTAAGGTGATCAACGATTCCTACAATTCCGACCTTCACTCGCTGAAGATCGCCCTGGATTTCCTTCAACAGCAAAGCAACGGCAGCGGCCGTACCCTGATCCTCTCCGACATCCTGCAAAGCGGCGAACGACCCGACCGCCTGTACGCCCAGGTAGCCAAACTGGTGCACCAACACCGCCTGGGGCAGTTCATCGGGATCGGCAATGCCATTTCACGCATCGAACCCCTTTTGCCGGAGGGGATCGGCCGCCGCTTTTTCGCCGACACCGATCGCTTTCTGGAGCAATTCGACCCCGATTGGTTCCAGGAGCAAGTGGTGCTGGTGAAAGGCGCCCGTCCGTTCCAGTTCGAACGCATCGCCAACCGCCTGGCCGTGCAGGCGCACAAGACCGTGCTGGAGATCGATCTCAATGCCCTGCGCCACAACCTCAACGTGTATCAGCGACGGCTGCGCCCCGAGACCGGCATTCTGGTCATGGTCAAGGCCTCGGCTTACGGCAGCGGCGCTTTCGAGGTGGCCCACCTGCTCGAGTTCCAGAAGGTCAACTACCTGGGCGTGGCCTATGCCGACGAGGGCATCGCCCTGCGCAAGGCCGGTATCGGGCTCCCGATCCTGGTGCTGAATCCCGAAGAGGCCAGCTTCGACGCCATCCTGCGCTACCGCCTCGAGCCGGAGATCTACAGCTTACGCCTGCTCCGCCAGTGGCTACACGCCCTACCGCCCGGCAGGCAGGAGGCGCCCATCCATCTCAAGCTCGAAACCGGCATGCACCGCCTGGGGTTCGAAGAGGGC